>JAGWTX010000544.1 GCA_028875955.1 Bacteroidota bacterium
TTCTACGATTCCATGATAGGGAAACTGATCACGGTAGCCCAAACCCGCGAGGAAGCCATCGATACCATGTACCGGGCTTTGAGTGAATACGTAATTGAAGGGGTTAAGACTACGATCCCTTTTCACCTGCAACTGATGCAGAACGAGGATTTCAGGAAAGGTAACTTTACCACCAAGTTTCTGGAAACCTTTACCATGAAATAATCATCTGATGTATACAGGCATAAAAAAAGCGCTTCAACAGGAGCGCTTTTTTTATGTGTTGATCCATGACTCATGACTAGCTGCGTGGTCTGCCACCGCCGCCGCCTGGGCGCTGTGACATCAGTTCGGTAACTTTTTTTGCCAGTTCTGCACCAATGGATTTTTCCAGTCTTTTTTGACGCAGCTCACTGATCTCTTTCATTTTAGCCTGTCTGTCTTCCTGTGACATTTCACGGAAATTCATACCAGCCATATAGGAACGATCTGTCAGTGCTGCAATGGCACTGTCTGTCTGAACATCGGTCATACCCAATGGTTTCAGTCTTTCTTTCATCATGGCCATTCTTTCTTCCGGTGTCATTCTCTGGCCACCACCCTGCGCCATCAGTGAGGTGGTAGCGCAGCAGGATACGAATGCAATAAGTGCGATTACTTTTTTCATACGAGTGTTATTTAGTTTTTAAGGTGTATGAAAATTAATCCTTTTGATTTCCAGCAACCAACAATATTCGGTAGAGGGCTGCAAAAAGTCGGCATTCCGGTTCCGGGTAACAAAAAGCCCCGTTCTCAGGATTAAGAACAGGGCTATGGTTGCTCAAGTCAAAAAGTAACGTAACTATCTTAAAAACAGCATTTCTCTGTATTTGGGCAAAGTCCAGATATCGTCATCCACCAGGTGTTCCAGTTTGTCTACATGGTAACGGATATCATCAAAGAAGGCGGCTTTTACCTGGCTTTCATAAGCGATGGCCTTGGTGCGGGTATTGTCAATATTGTTAACAATCTTGCGGGCTTCGACCATTTCATGCACTTTCGTATGGATGATCTGGATATGTTCGCTCACACTTTTCAGGATTTCCAGCTGACTTGCATAAGCACTCTCGGGCAGACCGGCTGCTTTGAGGCCATTGATATTGGTCAACAGGTCATTCTGGTATTTTATTGCGGCAGGAAGGATATGGTTGATGGCCAGATCACCCATGATACGGCCTTCGATCTGTACTTTTTTGATGTACTTCTCCAGCTCGATCTCATGTCTTGCTTCCAGTTCGCTGTGCGAGTAAACGCCATTGGATTCAAAAAGTTTTTTAGCCTTATCGGAAACCATTGCATCCAGCGCGATAGGTGTGGTCTTCAGGTTGGGTAAACCGCGACGCTCGGCTTCATGGTGCCATTCTTCACTGTAACCATCCCCTTCGAACAATACTTTTTTGCTTTCTACAATGTATTTCTGAATCACATGCATGATGGCGATCTCTTTCTTGTCACCTTTCTCGATCAGGGCATCCACATCAATTTTGAATTTCTTCAGGGTATCGGCCATGATGGTGTTCAGTACGGTCATGGAGATCGCACAGTTGGCGGAAGAACCTACTGCACGGAATTCAAACTTATTACCGGTAAAGGCAAAAGGAGAAGTCCGGTTACGATCGGTATTATCCAGCATCAGTTCCGGAATACTGCGGTGCAGGTCTAATTTCAGGATGGCTTCATCCTGCTCATCAAACTTGGTATTGACACGGGCTTCCACATCAGACAATACTTTGGAAAGGTACTGGCCCACGAATACGGAAATGATGGCTGGGGGAGCTTCGTTGGCACCCAAACGGTGGTCATTCGGAGCTGAGGCAATGGCGGCACGCATGATATCTGCATGGTCATGAACCGCTTTGATGATGTTCACAAAGAAGGTCAGGAACATAAGGTTGGTCTTTGGCGTCTTACCGGGAGCCAGCAGGTTCACACCTGTATCGGTTGCCATACTCCAGTTATTGTGTTTACCACTACCGTTAATGCCGGCAAATGGTTTCTCATGCAGTAAAACCACCAGTTTATGACGTTTGGCCACACGGCTCATCACATCCATCAGCAGGGTATTGTGGTCAACGGCAATATTTACTTCTTCAAAAATAGGAGCGCACTCAAACTGGGCAGGTGCTACTTCATTGTGACGGGTGCGTAACGGAATACCCAGTTTATAGGCTTCCTGCTCATAATCGCGCATGAAAGCATACACTCTCTCGGGAATGGAACCGAAATAATGGTCTTCCAGCTGCTGACCTTTGGCAGGAGCTGCACCAAATACGGTACGGCCGCACTGAACCAGGTCAGGACGGGCATTGGCCAATGCCTCATCGATCACAAAATATTCCTGCTCCCATCCGAG
>JAGWTX010000545.1 GCA_028875955.1 Bacteroidota bacterium
GGTGGGTATAGAGAAACTCCATGATGGTTTCTGCTTCCTGCAGATCGTCGATGGTTTCAAACAAGGGGATGATATCAATACTCAGCAGATCGGCTTTCCATCCGCAGAGGCGAAGCAAACCGAACACTTCCATAACATTCACCGCACTTTGGCAGTTACTGATGATGTACCGGTGACAACCCGCTTCCCCGTTTATTTTCTGGATCTGGCTGATCGCATACATGCTCTGCAAGGTATCCCGGGTGATTCCTTCCGGAAATATTTCAGGATCTATCGACATGTCAAGTGAAGTAAGCACCTTGATTTTTTCGTCCTGCGAAAGTTCCGGGTAATTATCGGGCAGGATCTCTGTCATACCCTTTGCTTTCAAATGGGCATTGATCTCCAATAAGACCTGGGTATGGATCCGGCTGTCCTGTCTTATGTCAAGCGATGCAAAATAGGTTCCGAAGATCTTTACTTTATGGATCAGGCTGTCGATACGCTGCAGATAGAGGGAATGGTGTTTGTTCACCACCAGTTCCCGCATTTCCAATAGCTGGCCCAACAGTTCCTCTTTGGTTATCCGTTTGCTTTCTTTTCCGCGAAACACATTCTGGTACAACTGTTCTTCCAGGTTGTGAATCATGGTGTCCACACCCGTAAAAGTGAGTCTTCTTGCCAGTTTCCGGACATCCCGGTAATAACAGACAATGATCGCGCTTCGTAAAGCTTCGGCCACTTTGATGGTGGTAGCCGCATTTACATAGGGATTGCCATCCCTGTCGCCGCCAGGCCAGAAACCCAATTCAATAAAAGGGTTATCATCCTTGTATTCATTATCAAAGATCTCCCTTTCAATAAAGTTGTAAATATTGCCAATGGAGTGATAAAGAATATTCTCCAGGTACCACATCAGGTTTACCGCTTCATCATAGGGAGTGGGTTGTTTTTTGTTGAAGAAGGGGGTGATGCCCAATTGCTGGATATACAGATTGATGGTATGAAAATCGTTTTTGCTGATGGCCTCATTCATGTCGTGAATGATACCCAGCACACTGCCCGGGTAGAACTGGGTAGGGTGAGCCGTGAGTACCACCCTTACCTTGAACTTTCGCAGCTTGTTTTTCAGTGCCTGTGTTTTGCCTGCGAAAGCGGCTTCATTGGACAGTGACTTTAAGCTACCGGGACCATCGATGTTTTGAACCGTGGTAAAAGCGGCGTCTTCAATCGCATCAAACAATACAATCTGTCTTTCGATGTATTGTGCAAATTTGAACAGGCGGTCCATTTTATCAGATTCCATTTTCACGTTGGTATGCTGCTCAAAAAAATGATCGATGATTTCCATCGGGCTTTTCCCTTCTGCATAGCCGTCGATACAGGCCTGGAGTAAAATGGGTAACAAAGCGCCTACATTGGCGATACCGGAAAAAGGAAGGGCTGCAAACAGACTGTTATAAATGGTGTATTTGTCTGTTACATTGCGCTTAAAGTTGTTGATATATAGAGAAGAAGACATAATCGGTTGCTGGTGCCCAAGTTAGTTCATTCACAAAAAAGAAACTAACAAAAGCGTTGAAATCGATGAAATTGATCAGAATTGGTGCTAATATCTGTTAGTTTGTTTATTGAATTATCCGAATTCTTAATACTTTTGGACGGATCAATTTCTGTTGGTTATATTTATAAAAAGGCCCTACATGCATCCTGACGATAAGGAGTTGTTGTTCCAGTTTCACAATACGGCTACCCGGGAACGCGCATTTACTGCAATCATAAAAAAGTATCAGGAAAAATTATACTGGCATGTTCGCAGATTGGTGGTTGACCATGATGATGCCAATGATGTATTGCAAAATGTTTTTATCAAAGTTTGGAATGGTCTGGAAAATTTCAGGGAAGACAGCCAGTTGTATACCTGGCTGTACCGGATTGCCACCAATGAAGGACTAACTTTTCTGGAACAACAGAAAAAAAGAAGCACGGTGAGTTTGAGTGATGTGGAGAGCGGATTGAGCAATAAAGTAAAGTCAGATACCAATTTTGATGCCAACAAGCTGGAATGGCGGCTCCAGGTGGCAATTCAGCAATTGCCTGAAAAACAAAGAGTTGTGTTTAATCTGCGGTATTATGACGAAATGCCTTACCAGGAAATGAGCAAGATCCTGGAAACCAGTGAGGGGGCTTTGAAAGCCAGCTATCACCACGCAGCCAGGAAAATAGAGGAATTCATAAAAAATTATTAAACTTTCTGGTCAGCAGGCTGTCCAACCTGCAGTATAAATGGGAAAAACGGTAGACATATTAGCTGAATTGGAAGGGATCAGTCCATTGTTGACGAAAATACCCCGCATGAACACCTATCAGGTACCTGCGGATTATTTTAC
>JAGWTX010000018.1 GCA_028875955.1 Bacteroidota bacterium
CCTTTTGCTTCAAGTATTCTGCCGGCTTCGATCGCTTTCCAAACCATGTGGCCACAGGCAAAAATCGACACATCACTTCCTTCGCTCAATTGCTGGGCTTTACCGATCACAAAATCGCTGCCGTCTTCTTTGGTGAAGTTGGGCCATTTGGGGCGGCCAAAACGGAGATAGACAGGTCCTTCATAGGAAGCGATCGCCTTGGTGGCGGCTTTGGTCTGGTTAAAATCACAGGGAACGATAACGGTCATGCCGGGCAGCATTTTCATCAGGCCGATGTCTTCCAGGATCTGATGGGTAGCCCCATCTTCACCCAGTGTCAATCCTGCATGGGATGCACAGATCTTTACATTCTTACCGCTGTAGGCCACACTCTGGCGGATCTGGTCATACACCCTGCCGGTACTGAAATTGGCAAAAGTGGTGGTATAGGGAATTTTTCCGCCAATGGTCATACCTGCGGCAATACCAATCATATTGGCTTCGGCAATACCCACCTGTACATAACGATCGGGAAAATCCTTGATGAAGGGCCCTAGTTTGAGCGATCCGGCCAGGTCTGCGGTTAATACCACTACCTTTTCATTTTCCATTCCGATTTCGTAGATGCCTTCTCCAAAACCACCTCGGGTTTCTTTCTCATTCTGTACCTGGATGTCTGTCAGTTTCATATGCGATTGCTTCATTGTTTGGAGCTGCAAAGTAAGGATAATTCGGAATTGGATTTCCGGTAAATCTGAATTCGGTAATGGATCCTACAGATCGGGTTATCTGATCTGGGGAGAAGCACCTTGTTTGTTTTCAACGATCAGGTCTTTCAGGTTCCCGGTCCTTTTCAGCACACCCCAGTGTTGCAGCTCACCTTTGAAGGCCTTTTTATAAGACCGAAACAGTACCACCATCATGAGCCAGCGATAGATGAGCCGTTGCGGGATCAGCCAGATCAGTTTCCAGGCACGCTCTCTCTCAAAAGCAAATGCCACACCGGCAATCAAGGCATCAAAAACCAGGAAGATCAGGTAATACATACCGATCTTACCCCTGTTTTCCGTAAGTAATCCGATCAGCATCAGGATATCCCCGATCGGGCTGAAAAACGGAATGATGTATTTGAATAAGAGCAAATCGGGCATGGCTACCAGACCCAATCCCTTGTATTTATTCACAAACAGGGTGTCTTTGTGTTTCCAGAATGTCTGCATTACGCCAAAGGTCCAGCGGTAACGCTGTTTGAAAAACATTTTCAGCGTTTCAGGTGCTTCCGTATAGGCAATCGCCCTGGGTTCATTGGCTACGGTATAACCTGCCCGGAGGATCCGGATGGTCAGGTCACAGTCTTCGGCCAGTGTATCTGTGGTAAAGCCACCCGCATCCATCAAAGCCGTTCTGCGGAAGGCTCCGATCGCTCCGGGTATCACGGTGATGGCATTGGGATAAGCAAATCCTTTCCTGTCGAAATTCTGGCTGATGGTATATTCGATACTCTGCCATTTGGTGAGAAGGTTTACTTCATTACCCACTTTTACCACACCCGAAACGGCACCCACCGTTTCATCTGCAAAATTCTTCATGAGTGACGAAACCGCATCAGGCATCAGTTGCGTATCCGCATCGATACAAACCAGGTATTTGGCATTTGAATGGGCGATACCATAATTCAGGGCTGAGGATTTGCCACCATTGGCCTTGGTGAGCAGGGTGACCTTCGGATGGTCTTTGAATACGGCCTGTACTTTTGAGAATGTCTCATCCGTGCTGCCATCGTCCACAAAAATTATATCGAAAACAGGGTAATCGCAAAGCAGGAGGTTTTGCAGGGAACTTACCGCATTCACTTCTTCATTGTATGCCGGAACAATAATGGAAACAGCCGGAAAGGATGGTAAGGTGGTGAGTGCCCGCTTTTTTTCTGATTGTTTTTGTTTCCAGGCAAAATAAATAAGTACCAAACTTCTGAAAGCACCCAATACCAGAAATACGAGAAACAGGGCGTATAAAAAATGACTGACCATATAACCGGATTCGGCCACCCAGTAATTAAAACTCAATAACGCATATCCCATCCCTTTATCCACCGGCGGCATCAAGTCGTCTGGTTTTTTATTCAGGAGTTTGGCAATGGTTACAAATTCATATCCTTTGCTTTGAAAATACCGGATGATCTTTCCGGTTGCTGCCACCGTTGCACTTCTGTCGCCCCCTGCATCGTGCAGAAGAATGACATTGGCACTGTCGTTATTGCTTAAATGGAAGTTGTAGATCTTTACAACGCGATTAAAAATACTGTCTCCGTTCAGGTCGGGTTGTTCTGCTTTTTGCCAGTCTTCCGGATCAATGCTTTCTCCAATGGTGATATAATTCCGGGTACGGCTGAGCGCAATGGGCACCATCTCCTCAGACTTTTCCGGTTCGGAGTCTGCATTGTAGGGTGCACGGAACATGATGGTGCTGTGACCTGTAAGGCATTCGATCAGCAAACGGGTACCATCCATTTCCAGCAGTGCGCGTTTTTTACTCACTTCCGCCATATTGGGATGGGTGAATGTATGGTTCCCTATTTCATGCCCTTCGCGGAAGATCCGTTTCACCATCGGGATATTGTTTTCCGCTTCAATCCCCACCAGGAAAAATGTAGCAGGAACATGGTAGAAAGCAAGGGTATCCAGGATCTGGCGGGTATACACCGGATCCGGCCCGTCGTCATAGGTAAGCACCAGTTTTTTATCAGACCTTTTCCCATATCTCCTCACCACATAGGATGAAGGTAGTTTGTCATAAGTCTCTTCACTGATCAGCATCTCTGCCGAATCAATTTGTGTTGTGATATGGCCATCGGTCGGGGTAGCCAGCATATCGAGAACCTCACCTTCCCCGATGTAATCGGGTGTGCTCTGGCTCTCCACCTTATCGAATTCAGCAAAATTAAAATCCTGTAAACCGGTTTTGCTCATGTCGAGATTGTAAAAATCCCAAAGCCGGTTATCCTCACTTCCTAATCGCCAAACAGCCGTACCCGCCAGTCCGACTTCCGTGGCAAACCGCATGGTATTGAAATTGGTGGCAGCATCTGTGAAATAAACATCATGTATTTTATCGGCGCCGTCATAATACTGGTAATGGAGGTTATAGGTGTTGTTGTCAAACTTTACCTCCCCTTCACTTTCCCTTGCAACGGTTAAGGCTTCCTGATAACTGAGGGTCTGGGTGGTGTCGTTACCCCAGTCGTATCCATAGGCGGCCAGGTTCAATACCACTTTTGACGGGTTCACCTGCGAAATCAGGTTGTTCACAGCAGACTGGATCCAGTGCTGGTCACAAATAGGACCCGCTTTGGTGCTTTCAGAATGCTGGTCATAGGCCATCAGGAACAGGTAATCATTGTAACGGGCCAGTTCGCGGTAATCATAATCCTCATTAAAGGCAGACACATTCTGGGTAACCATCAGGCCCCGGCTATGCAATGCCTTGTATAGTTTCTTTTCGAAACGGGTAAGGACTTCATTGTTTTTTTCATTCAATTCCTCAAAGTCCACATTGATGCCGGCAAACTGATAGCGGGTCAGTTGTGTAACCACATCTTGTATCAGCCGGTCTGTTTTCTGCGGATTGTTCAGGATTCTGTGCAGTGCCGCGCCGTTGAACTGGGCATGATAACTGTTCGAAAGGATGGGCATGACTTTTACACCGGAGGCCTTGATCAGTGAATAGGCACTGGTATCAATATTGGTAAATAAGGTGTCTGCATTGGGGTCAACAAAAAACCATTCGGGAATGATCAGGTTGACTTTCTTGATATTTTTTCTCAGGGAATAAAATGACTGTGGATCCCAGGCAACATAAAAAGCTGCCCTGATACCCACGGAATCGCTGAACATGGGTGATTCTGAGAGATTGAGTACCTGGTTATTCTGACCCGTTCCTTTCCCGTGTGCCCATTTATCTTCAATGAGTTTGCGGAAGCCCCGGTATTTTTTACCCAGTGCACTGGCCCGGTATTCAGGTTGGTTTTCCGTCAATACTTTTTTGATCGCCTTTCCTTCCAGTGGAATTTCAGGGTTTTTCATGCTATTGAGTGCAACGGAAATAACGGCTACGATCAGTCCCAATAAGACAAGAAAGATGCGTCCACCCCATTTTACCCTTTGCCAGCGGGTTGGGTTACTGGTCTGGAAGATCTGTACATTGGGCGGTTTCATAGTATCACCTGAAAGTTCATTGTGCAAAGGTAAAAGAGAAGGCTGCTATTTGGTAGCAGCCTTTGATAAATTCAGGTTAATCTGAATCCGGATCTGAGATCCGGGGTCCGATCAACCGTTTTTCAATCAGCATTCAAATGTGCTATAGAAATAAGGGGTTTTGGCTTCGAATTCTGCACTGCAGGTATCCACCATTTTATACACACGGGTGATACCCAGTGCTTTTCGTTTCTGGTAAACCGCTTCATCGGTGCAATCCCCGTGCATGATCTTAGCGATCTGTGCATCACCGAAACCGTTTTTCTTGGCTTCTTTCAGGAGGTCTGAGGGTATGGTATCGATAGAATGTTTGGCGATTTCCTTTTCCAGGTTACAGATCAGCTGGATCTGGTAGATGAACCAGCGGTCGATACCGGTAGCCTGAACGATGGATTTTACGGTAGAACCCTGCATCAGGGCATCTTTGATCCGGAAGATCCTGTCCCATTTCGGGGTTTTGATATATTCCACCAGTTCTTCGCTTTTCATAAGGCTCTTTCCGTAATAACCCAGACCGATGGCTTCGTTTTCAAGGCTCTGACAGGCTTTCTGAATGGCTTCGGTAAAGCTTCTGCCAATGGCCATTACTTCACCCACGCTCTTCATCTGCAGACCCAGTGTATCGTTGGCTCCTTTGAATTTATCAAAATTCCAGCGGGGAACTTTTACGATCACATAATCCAGTGCCGGCTCAAAATAGGCCGATGTGGTTTGTGTGATCTGGTTCTTCAATTCATCCAGTGTATAACCGATGGCCAGTTTGGCGGCAATTTTTGCGATCGGGTAACCGGTTGCTTTTGAGGCAAGCGCAGAGGAACGGCTCACCCTGGGGTTGATTTCCACGGCGATCAGTTCTTCTGTTTCCGGATTCTGTGCAAACTGAACATTACAGCCACCGGCAAAATTTCCCAGCGAGCGCATCATCTGGATGGCTTTGTTACGCATATCCTGGAAACCGCTATCACTCAGGGTCATGGCTGGCGCTACCGTGATGGAATCACCGGTATGCACACCCATGGGATCCAGGTTTTCTACGGTACAGATGATCACCACATTGTCATTTTTATCACGCAGCAATTCCACTTCATATTCTTTCCAGCCCAAAACGGCTTTTTCCACGAGTACTTCGTGTATCGGGGAAGCTTTTAATCCTCTTTCCAGTGCTGCATCCAGGTCGTCCTTGGTATGAACAAAACCGCCTCCGGTTCCACCGAGGGTAAAAGAAGGACGGATTACCAGAGGGAAACCGATTTCCTGTGCAAATTCCTTGCCCTCCAGGAAGCTATTGGCCACTTTGCTGGGCGCCACCTGGATACCGATCTTGACCATTAACTGACGGAATTTCTCCCTGTCCTCAGCCGTATCAATGGCAGCTACATCCACACCGATCATTTTGACACCATATCTTTCCCAAACTCCCAGTTCATCGGCTTCCTTACAGAGATTGAGTGCGGTCTGGCCACCCATGGTGGGTAAAACGGCATCAATTTTGTTCTCATCGAGAATCGTTTCAATACTTTCTACGGTTAGGGGAAGAAGGTAAACCCGGTCGGCCATCATCGGATCGGTCATGATGGTGGCAGGGTTGCTGTTGATCAGGATTACTTTGATACCTTCTTCGCGAAGACTGCGGGCAGCCTGGGATCCGGCATAGTCGAATTCACAGGCCTGACCAATGATAATGGGTCCGGAACCTACAATCAGAACGGTTTGGATAGATTTGTCTAAGGGCATAGTTACAAAAAATATAAATTGTGCAAATGTAAGACTGCTACCGGTAAATAGCTGTTATTTTTTGCATTCATTTGGCCAAATACGAACAAAAGAGAGCAAATAGAGTTAACATTACATATTGATTACGTAAACATTTAACATGGCAGTATTAAAAGAAGGTAGTAAAGCGCCTTTATTCAAAGCGCTGGATCAGAATGGCAATCCCATAGCATTGGCAGATTTCAAGGGAAAAAAAGTGATTTTATATTTTTATCCGAAAGACGATACCCCGACCTGTACGATTCAGGCTTGTAATCTCAGGGACAATTATGCATTGTTACAAAAAAAAGGATACCAGGTGGTAGGAGTCAGTACGGATGACGTGAAAAGCCACAAAAAGTTCGAGAAAAAGCACAATCTGCCCTTTCCACTGGTGGCAGACGAAGACAAGAAGATTGTAGACAAATACAATTTGTGGGGTGAGAAGAAACTGATGGGGCATACCTATATGGGTACTACCCGGACCACATTCCTGATTGATGAAACAGGTAAGATTGTTAAAATCATCGAAAAACCCGTCAGTAAGAACCATACGGAAGAGATCCTGGCAGCCTGGAAGGAAGTAGAGGCGGAAGCAAAAGCGAAAAAGTAAGCAGCCGTTAAATAAAATAAAGAAGGTCAGCATATATAAAATGCTGACCTTCTTTATTTCAGGTATCCTGGGAGGTGATAATTTGATTATTTCTTGGTTTCCAGCAGTTTGAAGAACTGATCCAGCTGTGGTAAGATCACGATTCTGGTTCTGCGGTTGGCGGCACGTCCTTCCGGTGTTGAATTGTCGGCAACAGGCAGGTACTGGCTGCGACCGGCTGCGGTCATACGTTTGGGATCCAGACCATAAGTGTCCTGTAAGATCCTGACAACAGATGTGGCACGTTTCACACTCAGATCCCAGTTGTCCTGGATACCCGGAATCTTGATGGGCACTGAGTCGGTATGTCCTTCCACCTGGAATTCTATATCGGGTTGGGCGTTCAATACTTTGGCAACCTTACCCAATACTTCTTTTGCACGATCGGTTACTTCGTAACTACCGCTCTTGAAAAGTAATTTATCGGAGATATCTACGTAAACAACGCCTTTTTCCACTTTGATATTGATGTCCTTATCATCCAGATTGCCGATCGCGCCTTTCAGGTTCATCACGAGGGCCATGTTCAAGGAATCCTTACGGGCTATCGATCCCTGCAGATCCTGGATATACATGTCTTTGGCGCCGATATTTTCCAGCGATTTTTTGATGCTTTCAGCCTGGGCACCGGTAACCACTGACAGGTCTTTCAGCTGGTTTAATACGGTATTGTTGTTTTGTTTCAGATAATCAATCTGTTTTTTCAGATCAGCCACCTGTTCTTCCAGCAGACTTTTGCGGTTGCTCAGGTCATTGATCTTGGATTTGGAATCTGCTTCGCATCTTTTCAATTCATCCTGCAGATCACGGTATTTTGCCTGGAGGGCAAGATAGTTTCCGCTAAGTTCTGTGTACTTAGCTTTTTCAGCCTCTAATTTTTTAGGGCTAACACAGGAAAACATAGCCAAAGAGGTAATGGCAATCAATAAGTAAACTTTTGCTTTCATAAAAATTCGATTAGATGATAAAACGCCCCCTCAGAACGAATAAGGAGGTAAAAAAATTGTGCCAGAAACTGACAGAGGCAAAATAAATACCTGTCCTTTGTTTAAAAAGGTCAGATTTTCAACACAATGCGTATCTAGAGACTGGTGAGTTATTCACTTGTTTAACAGGAAACAAAAATATTTCTATCTGCCCGATGCCATCACGGCAATAACTTAGAAAATCATTATATTATGATTAAAGAGTAATTAAACAACCTCACATATATTGTTTTCCGATTACATGACTGCTGTTCTTTATCAGACAAACAATATTGCATCCCTTTCCTGAAACCAGGTTTCATAATTTTCTCCAAAAAATGCATCAATCATTTTTCGTTTTATTTTCAGGGTAGGTGTCAATAAGCCATTGGTGATGGTCCATTCTTCCGGTACAATGATCAGTTTGGATAACTTCTCATGGTGTTCCAGCATTTTATTGATATCAGCAAGCAGGTCTTCCAATTCCCTGGAAAGCGATTCTCTTTTTTGTTTTTGTGCCGTTTCGGAAAGCGTGCAGATTGCCATGGCATTGGGCAGTCCCGAACCAATGATACAGGCCTGTGCAATCTGTGGTTGTTGGGTAAGCCTTGATTCAATGGGGGCGGGCATGATATATTTCCCCTTGCTGGTTTTGAACTGATCCTTGATCCTTCCGGTAATGGTCAGGAATCCATCCTTGTCAATAGAACCTTCATCACCTGTTTTCAGGAATCCATCTTCAAAACTTTCTGCCGTAAGACCGGGTTCCTTATAATAGCCCAGCATACTTGCATCGCTTTTCACCTGCACTTCTTTCTCTTTACTAAGCCTTACTTCAACACCGTCGTAAGGCTGTCCTACGGTTCCAAATCTTGTAGCACCTATCCTGTTGGAATGGGAGAGTGCCACGTTTTCCGTCATCCCATAGGCTTCCTGTATCAGGATGCCCAATCTGGCAAACCAGTATAAGAGTGCGGGATTGATGGGAGATGCGCCGGTGAAAATAAACCTGGCCCTGGCCAGACCTAATTTTTTCCGGATGGCTTTTTTCACAATTGCGGAAATAAGCGGGATAGCCAATAGCCGATCCAGTTTTTTCTGTGGCATTTTGGCGAGGATCCCTTCCTGCAGTTTTTCCCAGATCCTCGGAACCGCGAGAAAAACGGTGGGTTGTGTATCCGCCAGGTTTTTGGCAAAGGTTTCCATGGATTCTACAAAGTATACGGTACTGCCTGTATAAATGGCACCACATTCCACCAGCATTCTTTCTGCCACATGGCAAAGCGGTAAATAGGAAAAGAAAACCTCTTTTTTGATGTCGGGATAACTTTTTAAAAAGGCATCCACGGCAAAGCCGATGGCATGGAAGTTATGCATGACACCCTTGGGTTGTCCGGTGGTGCCAGAGGTATAAACGATACAGGCAAGAGCTGCAGGATCCAAAACGGGTCTGCCTGTGATCCCTGTTTTGTCTTTGATCAGTGAATCCCATTGCAAACAATCTGCATTGGGGTAGAAGGGGAAACTGATTCGGGTCAGCTGATCGGGTATTCCCTTGCGCAAAACTTCCGGGTTATCCAGTTTGCCGATAAAAATGGCTTTGCTTTCACTATGCAGGATGATTTCTTCCAAGGCTTCCGGTGTGATATTGGGATATAGCGGAACAGAAATACATCCTGCCATGGCAATGGCCAGATCTGAAAGAATCCAGTGTGCACAGTTTTTGCTTAAGATGGCAACTTTATCATTGGCACCCAATCCCATTTCCTGCAGCGCCTGTGCCATTCGGCGTACCTGCTGCCCGGCTTCCTGCCAGCTAAAGGTTTGGTAAACCCCGCGAACCGGTTCGGCCAGAAAACGCTCATTGGGCCGGGAAGCTTCAAATTCACAGAATTTGTCTGTTATGAGGGGATAGTTTCCTGTCATGGCAGCGGGTTGAAGGGTTGTGTTGCTAAATGGTTCATTCCCTGTTCGGGGATCTTTCCCTGTACTTGGGCATAATGTTCGTGAATCAGGCGGAAATCGGCTGCTTCATCCGATGATGGATAAAAGGGGTCTGAAAAGGATACCTGTTTTTTGGCATAGTCCAGCGAGGACATGACTATGGGCACACCGGCTTTTTTGGCAATATGGTAAAAACCGGTTTTGAGCCGGTCTACTTTTTTGCGGGTTCCCTCGGGAGAAAGCACCAAACGGAATCGATCGTGCTGGCTGAATAAGCGGGAAACTTCTTCCACCAGGTTTTGGTTTTTTGAACGCTCCACCGGAACACCCCCGAGTTTTCTGAAAATAAAACCGAAGGGCGGTTTGAACAGTTCGGCCTTGCCTAAAAACCGGGCATCGGTGATATGCAGGCTGCTGCGAAATGCGATTCCAATCACAAAATCCCAGCTGCTGGTATGCGGGGCTACAATCACCACACATTTTTTCTGGTCATAGGGGAAACCTTTGGCCACAGACCAGCCCATCCCGCGTAAAAATAAACTCCAGAATATGCTCATATGGCGCAATTGAACTGATAAACAAGATAATAAGAATGGGAATAGGGTGGGGTAAAAATTATAAAAGGGATGGCAAAAATCTAGTTTGTGCAAGTAGCGCAAGTTTGGTGTTTGGTGTTTGGGGTTTGGGGTTTCTTTTCGGCATTTACTTTAGACATAAAAACCTTTAACCCTTAACAACTCCAAACCCCAAACCCCAAACTCCAAACCATTAGTTGTTTTCGAAAAATGCGTTCAATGAGCAATTTTCTATTTCGAATAAGCGTTATACCTAAAAACAGCGTTATGTCCTCTTTCAGAAGCTTTGTTGCCAGTGAGCTGATGTCGATCAAGCAAAATATTGCGGCGGTTAGGAACATGGTTCCCAATAACGTAAAACTGAAGCCGAGCGAAAGACGTAGTATGTTTAAATTGAATACGAAGAGACAGGAGTTTGTGGAAAAAGCCATTCAGTTCATGCGCAAGAATCCAACAACCGTTCCCACATTTGTTGATGTGATGGAGTGTAACAACAATATCCGCTTATACGCCCAATATTCAGAACTGATCGAAGAGCTGGATCAGGTAAAGACCAAACTCGAAGATGCCAAACTGCTGATCGGGAATGAGATCCTCAAACAGACCAGGGCCTATTTCCAGAACTCCAAAAATGCCTATGATTCCGGGAACGAGGCATTGGGAAAAATTTACAAGGAACTCAAACCGCATTATGCGGTTGGCCGGAACAGCAAGAAGCAGGAAGCAGAATAAATATTTGTATCTTTTCCGGTACAAATTCACTTCCCTTGCAGCCATCCAACCAGATCTGTTTTCTGAATGGTCAATACCTGCCCATTACCCGGGCGGCTATTTCTGTCAACGATCTTTCTGTTCAAAGAGGGTATGGCATTTTTGATTTTCTCCGGGTAGTCGGACAGCAACCCTTATACCTGGCCGATCACCTGGACAGGTTTTTCCGGTCTGCAAAGGAAATGCGGCTGGAGCAGGGACTCGACAGGGAGGAAGTCACGGAGATCATTTTTCACCTGATCCATGAGAACCGGTTGGCTTATTCCGGGATTCGGCTGTTGCTGACAGGTGGGTCTTCGCCGGATGGGTTTCAAATCCTGCGGCCTTCGCTGGCGATTGTTCAGAAAGAGCTGGCCCCTCCTCCCGACACTTTGCTGTATCAGGGGTATCAACTGGTCAGTTACCCGCACCAGCGGCAATTGCCGCATATCAAAACCATTGATTATCTGATGGCCATCTGGTTGCAACCCTGGATCAGGGAACAGGGTGCGGATGATGTTTTGTACCACCAGGCTGGCAGGGTGCTGGAATTGCCCCGGTCCAATATTTTTATTATCACCCGGTCTGGCATCTTACAAACACCGGGCGACCAGGTGCTTCACGGGGTAACCCGGAAACAGATCCTGGAACTGGCAGCAGCCATGGGTATCCCGGTAGCCGAAACCGATATAACCATGGATGCGATCCGTGATGCCAGGGAAGTGTTTATCAGCAGCTCAACGAAAAGGATCCTACCGGTTGTGAAAGTGGATGGTTTTGAATTGGGTCCCTATACAAAGGATTCGATTGCTGCGAAATTGTTTGAAGCGTTGAAAGAGAAAGAGCAGAAATCCCTGTAAATGATACAGCCGCTTTGTAATGTGTCAATACCTGATTGTCTCTCTTATTGAACTTTTTACAAAAAGTTTCATGAAAACAGTTCAGCCACTTTTATCCCGAACAGGCTGGTGAAATCTGTTCTTACCCTTCGATAAATGCTGCGAATCTCTGGTCATATTTTGTAGGGATGAATTCTGTGATCTCATAATCAGCTATCCGGTG
>JAGWTX010000546.1 GCA_028875955.1 Bacteroidota bacterium
CGCCGCTGCACTTTGCTTTTCCAGGGCACATGCGCATAGGAATAAAAGGCGATCCTGTCAGGCATGAAACCTTTGATCAGACTTATGGTATGCTCAATACTACTTACGGTCTGGTGTGGCAAACCATAGATCAGATCGATATTGATACTGGTATAGGCGTATTTCCTGGCCCAGTCAACCACTTCCTTTGTTTTTTCATAGGATTGAATCCGGTTGATCACGAATTGGACTTTGGGATCAAAATCCTGTACACCCAGACTGATCCTGTTAAACCCAACTTCCGCCAGTCTTTTGATATGTTCTTCGGTGGTATAATTGGGGTGCACTTCCACACTGAACTCATGATCCGGCGGAATAACGGCATCTTCTGTGATTCCCCTGATCAATTGTTCCAAATGATCCGGAGAGAAAAAAGTAGGTGTGCCCCCTCCCAGGTGTATTTCACGGATAACCGGTTTTTTAGCAAGCAGGTTCCGGTACATTTTCCATTCAACCAGGACAGCCCTGATATAAGGGTCTTCAACGGCATGATTCACGGTTATGCGTTTGTTACAGGCGCAAAACGTACACATGTTCTCACAAAAAGGCAGATGGACATAAATACAAAGCTCACCGTTTTCTTTTTCAAAAGTATCCACCACCGATTTTTTCCATTTGGCTTCATCCAATGTGGAAAAGTCCCAATAGGGAACCGTCGGATAACTGGTGTATCGGGGTGTGGGTACGTCGTATTTCTGTAAAAGGTCTTTGATGGTAGATTGCATAGAACACAAAAATAGAGCGCACTGTTATAGAAAAGGCTGATTCTGGTTAGCAAAATGGGATAAATCACCTGATTTAGGTTATTTATCCCTATGAATGCGAATTCGGATATAAACTTTTCCAGGGATCAGTTGTCCAATACTTGTAAAAAAGATCCATAAGCCTGCCGGGAAACTGGTAACGCTGGCAGGTTTTTTGTTATCATCACAGTCAAATTCCGTTTTCATGCAAAAAACCCATTACCGCTGGTATTTTCTGATCCTGTTTTTTATGGCAAGTCTGCAGATACAGGCACAATCTCCTGCCGGTCAACTGGATGACTGGTTGGCTGCGAATGTTTCCAAAATGGGTGGAAGAGCCATCCTGCTGGTTTATAAGGATGGGAAGATCATTTACAACCATGCGGATAATGAACTCAGCCGAAAACAGAAATGGGTAAGCAAGTTTATTGCGCGCAGACAGGGCAAGACGGCAAACCTGGATGATTTTACGGCAGATACCCGTTTACCCATTGCCAGTTGCAGCAAATGGTACAGTGCCGCCCTGGTGATGCGTTTTGTAGATGAGGGCAGTTTACAGCTATCCGACACTGTTGGAAAATTTCTGCCCGTATTGTCCCGTCATGGAAAAGGAAATATCACCATCGGTCAATGTTTGTCGCATATGACGGGTATCCAGTCTCCTCCCCTCAAGGAAAACCTGAAGGAGATGCGGGAGGCCAACAGTATGGATGATGCGATTGCTGAAATTGCAGACATGCCCATGGAAGGTGAACCCGGAAAAGTTTTCCATTACAGCAATACCGGTTTGCAGATTGCTGGGGCCGTTTTGGAAAAAATCAGCGGAAAAAGCTTTGAAACCTTGTTTGCAGAAAAAATAGCTTGGCCCTTATCTATGAAACATACGGATTTTGGGAATGGCAAAGTGGCATTACCAGCCGGTGGCGCTTACAGTACGCCCAATGATTATATGAATTTCCTTATCATGATTTTGAACAAGGGTGAATTCAACGGAAAAAGGATCCTTTCCGAAAAAGCGGTGGCTGACATGCAGGTAAACCGGATTACACCCGGAGTAAAAATAGCCTATTCTCCTGCTGAAGCCGGCAATTTTGGTTATGGTTATGGCGAATGGGTGATGGAAAGTTCGGGTACTACCCATATCAGTACTGCCGTGACCAGTCCCGGTTTGTTTGGAAGTTTTCCCTGGGTGGATAATGAAAAAAAATATTGTGGTTTCCTGATGACTTTTTATCTGAAGAATGATGGCAGAAATGCAAGGTATCTGGAATTGAAGAAACTGGTGGATAAAGCCATACAATCAACAACCGCTGAACCCATCCCTTAGTGACCGGATGGGTATTTGCTGGTTTTATTTATTGAGCAGTAATCGGTTGTATGGGTTAATAAAGCCATTTGCCATTAACACTGCAAAAATCGGTGATCAGGCTTTCTGGCAATCCAAAAGTGTAGTATAAAGAGTTGTTTTCCTCTTTCTGAATATCTTCTTTGGATAATTCCATTAATGCAAGCAACTGGTTATTTTTGAAATTGTTTTTGATGAGATTCACCTTATCTATTCCCGTTACCT
>JAGWTX010000547.1 GCA_028875955.1 Bacteroidota bacterium
GGAAAACTAAACATCACCGAGAATTGTCTGGACAGACATATCCCCACCCATGCCCATCAGCCCGCCCTCATCTGGGAACCCAATGCAAGTGATGAGCAACACAGGGTTCTGACCTATGCGAAATTGCTGGAGAAAGTCTGCCGTTTTGCGCATGTGCTCAAGAACAATGGCGTAAAGAAAGGAGACAGGGTCTGTATCTATATGGGCATGATACCGGAACTCGCCATTGCTGTTTTGGCCTGTGCCCGCATAGGTGCGATACACAGTGTGGTATTCGGCGGTTTCTCTGCACAAAGTATTGCAGACAGGTTATATGATGCGCAGGCGGAATATATCGTCACCTGCGATGGTGCATACCGGGGAGCCAAGGACATCCCCTTAAAATCGGTGATCGATGATGCACTGATCGGGAACCGAACCGTGAAACGGGTGATTGTTTGTACACGCACCCGCACACCGGTTTCCATGATCAAGGGAAGGGATGTCTGGTGGGAAGAAGAGATGAAGCATGTGGAGGAGCAAGGTCTCAACTTTATCGAAGCGGAAGAAATGGATGCGGAAGACCCGCTGTTTATCTTGTATACATCCGGATCCACCGGAAAACCCAAGGGGGTGGTTCATACCTGCGGTGGCTATATGATCTGGGCCAACTACACTTTTGTAAATGTTTTTCAGTACAAAGAAGAACAGGTTCATTTTTGCACGGCAGATATTGGTTGGATAACCGGACATACCTATATCATTTACGGACCCCTGAGTGCGGGTGCCACATCGCTGATGTTTGAAGGGGTGCCCACTTATCCCGATGCCGGAAGGTTCTGGGATATCATCGACAAATTCAAAGTGAATATTTTTTACACGGCCCCTACTGCCATCCGCAGCCTGATGGGATTTGGCACAGGACCGTTGCATGGAAAAAACCTTTCTTCACTGGAAGTGTTGGGTACCGTGGGTGAACCCATCAATGAAGAAGCCTGGCATTGGTATGATGAACATGTGGGAAAGAAAAAATGTCCCATTGTCGATACCTGGTGGCAAACAGAAACAGGTGGCTGCCTGATCAGCAACCTGGCAGGTATTACGCCTGCGGTTCCCAGCTGGGCCACTTTACCCATGCCGGGTTTACAGATGGTATTGGTGGATGAGAATGGTAAAGAGATGGAAGCGGCAAGTGACGAAACCATTTCCGGAAACCTATGCATCAAAGCACCCTGGCCGGGCATACTGAGAACCACCTATGGGGATCATGAAAGATGCAGGACCAATTATTTTGCCACATATCCCGGTATGTATTTTACAGGGGATGGTGCCTTAAGAGATAAAAACGGATTTTACCGGATCACGGGACGTGTGGATGATGTATTGAATGTCAGTGGACACCGGATCGGCACGGCTGAAGTGGAGAATGCCATCAACATGCACGCGGGTGTGGTAGAGAGTGCCGTAGTGGGTTATCCGCATGACATCAAGGGACAGGGCATCTATGCCTATGTCATTTACCAGGGCTCACACGGACAGGATACACACGGTACAGCCGAAATGATCCGGAAAGATATCCTGCAAACGGTTACCCGAATCATTGGTGCCATTGCCAAACCGGATAAGATCCAGTTTGTGAGCGGATTACCCAAAACCAGAAGCGGTAAGATCATGCGGCGTATTCTTCGAAAAGTGGCAGAAGGGGAAACACAGAACCTGGGAGACACTTCTACACTCCTGGATCCTGCCGTCGTAGAAGAGATCCGGAAGGGAAAATTGTAATCAATAGTTAGCCGGAGATTTGATTTTTGTAAAGCAACCCTCTACGGCTAACCATATCCCTGTTTATAAAATCAGGATCCTTTCATCAACCCCAGCCCTTTTCCCTCCCAAGTCGGAAACAGGGTTGCATCATTGTTTATTCTCAGATGCCCATCCGCCACTGCGCTGAATACGGAACGAAAATCGGTGCTGACCGGCAGGTCACGTCCATCTTCCAGTTCTTCTTTTGCCAATGACCGGATGTTGTTATATACTTTATTGCCTTTCACATCATTACCCAGCACAAACAGACAACTGGCCCTTCCATGATCGGTTCCGCCCGTACCATTCTGATGAACCGTACGTCCGAATTCAGTCATCGTCATGATGGTTACTTCATCCTGATAAGCGGAAAGGTCTTTCCAGAATGCAGCGATACTGTCGCTGAAGTCTTTGAGGTTTCTTGCCAGTGTTCCGTTGGCAGCGCCCTGGTTAAAATGGGTATCCCATCCCCCGCTTTCCGCGAAAGCCACTTCCATACCCACATCCATTTTTATCAGAACGGCAATCTGTTTCAAGGAATTACCCAATGCGGATGAAGGATAGACCAC
>JAGWTX010000548.1 GCA_028875955.1 Bacteroidota bacterium
CTGCACCCAAAAAATCCTTCTACACTTTTCTTGCACAGGAATCCGGCATGGATGAACTGGCTGTCATTAAACAGTTCCATGATTTTTGCTATGAATTGCGCAAAGAGCTTGCTGAAAAGAAAGAAGTAGTACTTGCGGGTTGGGGTAAGATGTGGAAAGGGGAGGATACAGGTCTGCAGTTTGAACAGTTAGCTGATCTTTCCGATATGTTGCCTGTTTACCAATTATCACCGGAACAGGCGGCTACCGTTTTCGCTAATGGGGAATACCACTCTTCAGAAGAAAACATAGAAGAAAACGTTGCACAGGATTACTGGTGGTTCTATGCTCTACTATTATTGATCTGCGGAATAGGTGCCCTGATCTATTATTATGTTTAACCGCACATTTTCCCTTTTATTTATCCTGCATGAATATTGATCTGATACATCATACCCATTGTCCCTCCTGCGGTTCCGATGCCATTTTTCCGGCATTGTCTGCCAAAGATTTCACCGTCAGCCAGACTGTTTTTGAAATCTGGCATTGTGATGAATGTACCCTTCGTTTTACGCAGGATGTTCCGGGCCCTTCCTCCATTGGAGCCTTTTACCAGTCGGACAATTATGTATCCCATTCAGATACCGCAAAAGGATTGATCAACCGGCTTTATCATCTTGTGAGAAACCGTACGCTGCGATCCAAAAGAAAATTGATAGAAAAGATCAGCGGACAAACAAGCGGAAAACTACTGGATATCGGAGCGGGCACCGGTGCATTTTCGCATACGATGCAATCAGCCGGCTGGGAGGTAACTGCATTGGAACCCGATGATACCGCCAGGCAAAATGCGCAAAAAAAATACGGGTTGGTCTTACAAGATCCCGATCAGCTCTTTACATTGAATACACCGGTATTCAATGTGATAACCCTCTGGCATGTACTGGAACATGTGCATCAGTTGCATCCCTATCTGGAACAATTCCAAAAATGCCTGGTAAAAGACGGTTGTCTGGTGATCGCAGTACCCAATTATACCAGTGTGGATGCAAAAACCTATGGGGAATACTGGGCTGCCTATGACGTACCCCGGCATCTCTATCATTTTTCACCCAGAAGTATGGAACGGCTGGTGCAGTCAAAAGGATTTGCCACGGTTGCGCTATATCCCATGTGGTACGATAGTTTTTATGTATCCATGCTCAGTGAAAAATACAAAAACGGAACCGGGAACCTGCCGGGAGCCCTGTGGAATGGGTTCCGATCCAACCTGGCGGCGCTAAGAGATGTACGGAGAACAAGCTCAGTGATCTATGTATTCCGGAAAAAATAGGTTAGTTGAATTTTACTTCAAATAGTTTCGGCCAGAGTTTTCCGGTGATGAAAAATCTTTTGCCAACACTATCATAAGCAATCCCATTTAAAACGGCATTGCTCACCTGATCTTCTTCAGATAAAGCACCGGGCGCATATTTGTCAATCAGACCGGTCAGGTCGGCCCTGGCGATCACATTGCCGGTTTTCGGATCGATCTTGACAATGTCATTGGTCATCCAGACATTGGCATAGATATAACCATCCACATATTCCAATTCGTTAACCCTGGCTAAGGGACCATAGTTATCATAAACGCCTACCGACTTGACAACCTGAAAGGTTTCCGGATCCCGGTAATAGAGATTATTGGAGCCATCGTCCATGATCAGGTAAGTGCCATCATTTGTCATGCCCCATCCTTCGCCGGAATAGGTAAACTCTTTCAATTTTTTAAAAGTGGTGGCATCATATACAAAACACTTTCCTTCCCTGTAAGTCAATTGATAGATCTTATTCTTGAAAAGGGTTATTCCTTCTCCAAAATAATCTTTCCCTATCAGGATCTTTTGCAGATCCTTTCCGGTTATCAGTGAAACTTTGGCAAGTTTGCTGATGCCTTTGTATTCTGTATCACCTGTACTTTCATACAAGGCATCCTTGTGCCATTCCAATCCTTCGGTAAAGGAACTGGTATCATGCGGAAACACATTGGTAACGGTGTAACCCATCGTGGCCGGAACCGGTACGGCAGGAACCAGGTTGGCATTTTGATCTTCGGATCCGGTGTTGTGACAGGCTGATATAAAAACGACACATCCAAAAAGGAAAAGATATTTATTCATACACAAGTATTCAAACAAAAATATATTATAACAGTTTATAATCGATCCTAAAAATGGGCTATTAACATATCTGCAGCATTTTCGGCCACAATGGGCGATAAGGCAACCCCCATTCCATTACAGGCAATGGCAGCAAACATGCCATCCGATAATGCTGTCAGTAAGGGTTTTTTATCAGGGGTAAATCCCATGATGCCTGTCCAGTGATA
>JAGWTX010000549.1 GCA_028875955.1 Bacteroidota bacterium
GATCGCATCACATTTGTCAGTCAGTACAATGGTTATGTTCTGATACGGCTCCTGCAGGTGATGGGTGCTTATGGGTTCAGGGGATTGTTTGAACGAAAAGCGCATTTCCTGGCCAGTATCCCGCTGGCCATGCGGAATCTCCAGTTCTTTATGGAACACAAACGGATCGGGATCATCACTCCTGAATTCAACCGGGTTTTGAATTTGGTGGTAGCCGATGACATGATCCGGAAATTTGAACCCATGAAAGCCAATGCTGATACGCCATTGGTTATCGAAATCAATAGTTTCAGCTATAAAAAAGGGATACCGGAAGACGCTAGCGATAATGGGGGCGGTTTTGTTTTTGATATGCGGAGCATATTGAATCCCGGTAGATTCGATGACTATAAAACACTCAATGGAACAGACAAACCCGTACAGGATTTTATAGAACAAAGAACCCGGATGAATGAGTTCCTGAATAGTGTATGGGATCTGATTGATATTGCCGTAGAAGATTATATGCAGCGCGGTTTTCATCATTTGATGATCAATTTCGGATGTACGGGCGGACAACACCGCAGTGTATATGCGGCTGAACAGACAGCCCGTCATATCCGCAACAAGTATAAACTGAAAGTAAATCTGACACATACGAACCGGGACAACTGGGTCACCTCCCTGCCATAACCGTTGCTGCCTGGTTTGTCAATCATCTTTATCTGATGCCCGAAATATTGCCAATGCATAAAAAAGTGAAAAAAGCCATGATACTGGCGGCGGGTCTGGGTTCCAGACTAAAACCCTGGACGGATCTGCATCCAAAGGCGCTTGCCAGGGTCAATGGCAAATCCCTGTTGCAAAGAAACATTGAATACCTGCAACAGGCCGGGATTGAAGATGTGATCATCAACGTTCATCATTTTGCAGACCAGATTGAAGATGCCATTCGCGAATCCGGAGGCTGGGGAAGCCGTATCACGATTTCAGATGAAACGGACCTGGTTTTGGAAACCGGGGGCGGTTTGAAAAAAGCTGCCGCTTATTTTTCAGATACCGAGGTATTTGTGCTGATGAATGTAGATATCCTGACAGATATGGACCTGAATGCCATGATAGCCCGGCATCTGGCAACCCAACCGCTTGCAACCCTGGCTGTTTCTGACAGGATGACCTCGCGTTATTTTTTATTTGATGCAGAAGGGCAATTGTGTGGTTGGCGAAATGTACAGAAAGGGGAAGAGAAGATCGTCCGAAACGCCGCACCGCTGTACCAGAAAGCATTCAGCGGGATCCATGTGATGGATACCGATCTGCTGTCCCGGATCCCTTTTTCAGGTAAGTTTTCCATGGTCGATGTTTACCTTGCATTGGCCGGGGATCATCCCATCCTGTCCTATGACCATACCGGAGCAAAATTGGTAGACGTGGGAAAACCGGAAAGCATCGCTCTTGCTGAAGCATTGTTCCTTTAAATTTCATACATGACATTGATACGTTTTGCACTGGTAGGTTGTGGGAATATCGGACTCCGGCATGCAGAACTAATTCAATCGTTTGGTAAACTCATCGCCGTTTGTGATACGGTTCCTGAAAAAGCACAGGATTTCGGAAACCGTTTTAAAGTCCCTTTTCATACAGACCTCTCGGTCATGCTGGATACAGAAGAGGGGATCGATGTTGTGGTGATCTGTACGCCCAATGGTTTACATGCATCACAAGCTATCCGTGCATTTGAAAAAAATTGCCATGTATTGGTGGAAAAACCCATGGCATTATCCGTGCAGGATTGTAACCGTATGATCCAGTCAGCCAACACCGCAGGAAAGCAGCTGTTTACGGTTATGCAAAACCGGTTTAATCCGCCGGTGATGGCAGTCAAACAGGCACTGGATCAAAATGCATTTGGAAAGATCTCATCCATTCAGCTAACCTGTTTCTGGAATCGGGAAGCTGCTTACTATGCAGATTCCTGGAGGGGCAGTCTTGCGCTGGATGGCGGGGTTCTTTTTACCCAGTTCAGTCATTTCATTGATCTCCTCCTCTGGTTATTCGGGGAGGTGGTTCAGGTGGAAGCCTATACACAAAATGCGGATCACAAGGGTATCATTGCCTTTGAAGACGTTGGCGTGGTTATCCTGCGTTTTGCCAACGGGATCCTGGGTACCCTCCATTTTTCTGTGAATAGTTTTGGAAAAAACCGGGAAGGGTCGTTGGCCATTCTCGGAACAAAGGGGATTGCGAAAATCGGGGGGACGTATCTGAATACCATCGAATACCAGGACTTTGCAGACTACTCATTGTCTGTGCCGGAAACAGTTTCCGCTCCCAACGACTATGGATCCTACCAGGGTTCTATGCG
>JAGWTX010000550.1 GCA_028875955.1 Bacteroidota bacterium
ATTTTTGCGAAAACGTTTTCATTAAAAAATCACTAAATCACCCGCATTCATCATTTCTGCTTTTCTGGCTTAGAGATATTTGTTACATTCATTGCTTCATTCACTATTCTAATACGTTTGCAATATGGGAGATCTCCAGATCAAGAAGCAACCCAAGAAATACGACGCTGTGATCGTAGGTTCGGGTGCAGGTGGCGGTATGGCTGCCTATGTTTTGTCGAAAGCAGGTTTGAAAGTCTGTCTGATTGAAGCAGGGCCGGATTATGATCCAGCCAAAAATTCTTCACAATTAAAAAATCCCTGGGATTCACCCCGCCGCGGTGCCAGCACCAAATTTCGCCCTTTCGGCGATTTTGATGGTTGTTACTGGGGTTGGGAAATCGATGGTGAGCCTTATACCATGGCACCGGGAAGTGCCAAATGGGATTGGTGGCGTGCCCGTATGATCGGGGGAAGAACCAATCACTGGGGAAGGATCTCCCTGCGTTTCGGTCCCCGTGATTTTAAACGGAGAAGCATTGATGGTTTGGGTGACGACTGGCCCATCGGTTACGAGGATGTAAAACCCTATTACGATAAGATCGATAAGCTGATTGGTGTATTCGGTTCCAATGAAGGACTGGAGAATGACCCGGACGGGATTTTCCTCCCGCCGCCCAAACCCAGGCTGCATGAGCTGATGATCAAAAAAGCGGCCACCGGTATCGGTATTCCGGTCATCCCTTCGAGATTATCCATCCTGACAAAAAAAATAAATGATGAGCGTGGCGCCTGTTTTTTCTGTGCGCAGTGCGGAAGAAGCTGTAAGATCTACGGCGATTTCTCTTCCTCCTCCGTTCTGGTAAAACCAGCGGTCGCCACCGGAAACATTGATGTGATCACCAATGCCATGGCGCGGGAAGTGATTACCAATTCAGATGGGTTAGCAACCGGTATCTCATATGTGGATAAGACCGATATGCAGGAATACCAGGTGAGCGGACGCGTTGTGATACTGGCCGCCAGCACCTGTGAAACAGCCAGGTTGCTGTTAAACTCCAAATCAACCCGTCACCCCAATGGTTTGGCCAATGACAGCAATGTAGTGGGTAAATACCTGCACGATTCTACCGGTGCCGCAGTGGGTGGCGTGTTGCCACAACTCTATGGCCGTAAAAGATACAATGAAGATGGGGTGGGTGGCATGCACGTGTACACACCCTGGTGGCTGGATAACAAAAAATTGGACTTCCCACGCGGATATCACATTGAATATTGGGGAGGCATGGGTCAGCCCGCCTACGGATTCGGTATGGGTATCGAAAACCAGAATGGCAAATACATGGTGAATGGAAAAACCAAGGAAGCGGGTGGTTATGGGGCAGGATTGAAAGAGGATGCACGTTTCTTCTATGGTGCCGGTGTAGGTATGGCCGGAAGGGGGGAAGCGGTTCCGAACATCAATAACTATTGTGAAATCGATCCCAAAGTGGTGGACAAATACGGTATTCCCGTACTTCGTTTTCATACCAATCATTCAGAGTATGAGATCAAACAGGCCAAACACATGAAGGAGACTTTTAAAGAGATCCTGCACAATATGGGTGCGATCATAACCTGGGGTGGTGATGATGATGCTTCGAATAATTACGGACTGAACAATCCCGGTAATATCATTCACGAAGCGGGAACCGTCAGGATGGGTGCTGACCGGAAAACATCGGCGCTGAACAAATGGAGCCAGGCACATGATTGTAAAACCCTGTTCTGTGTGGATGGCAGCCAGTTTACCTCGCAGGCGGATAAAAACATCACCTGGACGATATTGGCACTTTCCATGCGGGCATCCGAGTATATTATTGAAGAGATGAAGAAACAAAACATATAACTTTTGATGGGATGTTTTTTCATTTCACAAATTGTTTGCGGAGTGAAACCAGGGAAAACATCCGATCAAATTCCTATTAAATCATAATTAATCTGCGATCATGGACAGAAGAAAATCGATCAAAACACTTTTTATAGGTACCGTGGGTGCCGGTGTATTTGTAGAAGCCTGTAAGAACAGCGAAAAGAAAGCGGTCATGGATTCGCCGGATGCTGCTCTCGCCGACAGGATGCAGGAAGAGAAAGATTACCTGAAAAAAATTGATGCGGAAAAGAAATTCTTTACCGAACATGAAATGGCTACGATAATCGTCCTGGAAGATATCATTCTTCCGAAAGATGAAGTGAGCGGTAGCGCATCCGATGCAAAAGTGCATGAGTTCCTGGAATTTATTGTCAAAGACATGCCCGAGCACCAGACACCGTTGCGTGGCGGACTCCGCTGGCTGGATATGGAAAGCCTGAAACGGTTTG
>JAGWTX010000551.1 GCA_028875955.1 Bacteroidota bacterium
CCTGGCTGGTAAGGATGTGACCCGGCAATCGGCCACCAATGCCTGGAAATGGACGGCGGATGACATTTCGGATGTTGCCGTTGCCATCAGTGACCACTATGTTTGGGATGCTTCCAGTGTAATAGTTGATCATGCCACCAACCGCCGCGCCAGTGTTCAGGCAGCCTATAATGATACGGCCAAGGATTTTCATTACATGGTCGGGTTTGGTCGTCATGCGCTCAGCTGGTTATCCGCCAACTGGCCCGGGGTGCCTTATCCCTTTCCCAAAACCACCATTGTCCAGGGCTATGCCGATATGGAATATCCAATGATGGTGAATGATGGGACTACTCCGGATACCTCATTCTCAAAATTCGTGGCTGAACATGAAATCGCGCATACCTGGTTCCCTTTTTATATGGGCATCAATGAAACCCGGTATGGATTTATGGATGAAGGATGGGCTACCACATTTGAATACCTGATCGGTACAGCAGATAATGGCAAGGAAAAAGCAACCGGTCTGTATAAAAACTTCAGGATCAACCGGTGGATCCATGATAACAATGCCGAAGAAGATTTACCCATCATAACCCCCGGCAATGCTTTGAGCGGACCCGGTTTGGGAAATAATGAATATGGGAAAGCCTCTATCGGCTACCTGGCCATGAAGGATTATTTGGGAGATGAGGAGTTCAGGAAATGCCTTCATGCCTTTATGGACAGATGGCATGGCAAACATCCGATCCCCTGGGATTTTTTCAACACATTTAATGATGTTTCCGGAAAAAACCTGAACTGGTTCTGGAATGCCTGGTATTTCAGCAATGGCTATATTGATCTTTCGATCGACCAGGTTGAAAAGAAACGCAAAGCCTATGAAATCACGATCAAAAATATCGGCGGGTTCCCGGCACCAACCGATCTGACGCTTCATTACACGGATGGTTCCACAGAAACAAAACATTTGAGCCCGGCCATTTGGGAGGCGAATCTCCAGGAAGCGAAAATCAGCATCGATACCCGCAAAACATTAAACCTGGTTACGATGGATGGCGGGATTTATATGGATGCGAATATGGCCAATAATCAATGGAAACCCTAGGAAACAAACTGAATAGTTATTTTTTAAACAAAAACCTGCGTTATGAAAAAACTGTTTTTTGCATTACTGCTATTTCCCTTCCTTTCGTTTGCACAAAAGGAAGCGGATGGTAAAGGAATGAAATTTGAACATGGTCTCAGTTGGAAAGAAATCAAGGCAAAAGCCAAAGCTGAAAACAAATATATTTTCATGGACTGTTTTACCACCTGGTGCGGTCCCTGTAAATACATGAGTGCCAATATTTTTCCAATGGCGGAAGTAGGGGAGTTCTTCAACAAGAATTACCTGATGGTGAAAGTTCAGTTTGATACAACCAAGAACGACAATGAGGAAGTAAAAAGCTGGTTCCCGGATATGGAAGCGATCAATGCAGCTTACAAGATTCAGGCTTATCCGACTTATTTGTTTTTTGATCCTTCCGGAACAGCGGTACACCGGGCGGTTGGTTCTTCAGATGCCAAAACATTCCTGGCCAAAGGCGCAGATGCCATGCAACCCGAGAAGCAATATTATACATTGCTGCATAAATATGAAAAGGGAGAAAAGTCCCCCGAATTCCTGCGTACACTCGCATCCGTGGCTTTTGATGCCTACGACATGCCGAATGCCAAAAAGATCAGTACGGAATATATCGCTACGCAAACCGATCTTTTAACCAGGGAGAATCTGACATTCCTCGATAAATTCACCCAAAAATCTACCGATAAAGGATTCGATTTGTTTTTGAATAATACGGAGAAAGTGGATGCTGTTTTAGGTAAGGATAAAGCAGAACAAAAAATCATGGGTATCCTTACTGTCGAGAATGTATACCCGGTAATCCTGAAAAGATCCACCCCTGAAAATCCTGCACCTATACCAGATTTTGATGCATTGTCTGCCAGCTTGCAAACAAAATATCCAAAATATGGCGAAGAATTGGTTGCCAAAGGGAAAGTGATATATTACCAGTATAAGAAAGACTGGAATGGCTTTCAATCAGCAGTTGTTGCTTTTATGAATAAATATGGTGAAAAAGCTTCTCCTGCAGAATTGAATTCCTATGCCTGGACTGTTTTTGATAACTGCAAAGACATGACCTGTGTTACAGAAGCACTTGATTGGAGCAAACGTTCCTTTAAAGACAAGGAAGAACCCATGTACATAGATACCTATGCCAATATACTCCATAAGTTGGGCAGAACGCAGGAAGCCATTCAATGGGAGGAAAAAGCAGTAGCACTGGCTGGTGCCGGCGATAAAAAAACCTAC
>JAGWTX010000552.1 GCA_028875955.1 Bacteroidota bacterium
TCAACTTTACTTTGCAGAATATATACAAAATACATAAAGAACTTTTTGTCCCAAGGGACTCGAACCCGTCCCGAGTACTCGGGACCGTGACAGGGCGGCATTCTAACCAACTGAACTACCGATCCTAAACCGCAAAAACAAGCAATTCCTCTTGTTTTTCGGACGGCAAAGATAAGGGGAAACCCTTTTTTTAAACAAATCTTTTCCTAAAAAACTTTCAACCCCTAATTTTACCATCTTAACACAATGCTATGCCTCAGTACCCCAATAGACAATTCCTGGAATTTGAAAAGCCGATCAAAGAAGTATATGAGCAAATTGACGATACGAAAAAGCTTGCTGAGAAAAACCCCAAGATAGATTACACCACAACCATCCGGCAGCTGGAGGATTCCATACTGGACAAACGCAGGGATATCACCGAACACCTGACACCCTGGCAAAGGGTACAGCTGAGCCGACACCCGGACAGGCCCTATACCCTGAAATACATCGAGAACATGTGCACCAATTTCGTGGAATTACATGGGGATCGAAATTTCAGGGACGACAAAGCCATGCTCGGAGGGTTTGCACAGTTGGATGGGGAAACCATCATGATCCTGGGTCAGCAAAAAGGGATCAATACCAAAGCCCGTCAATTACGCAATTTCGGTATGGCTAACCCGGAAGGTTACCGGAAAGCCCTCAGACTGATGAAACTGGCGGAGAAATTCAATAAGCCTGTTGTCTGCCTGATCGACACCCCGGGTGCTTATCCGGGCCTGGAAGCAGAAGAAAGGGGACAGGGGGAAGCCATCGCCCGTAATATCTATGAGATGATCCGGCTGAAAGTGCCCGTGATTATCGTGATCATTGGTGAAGGTGCCAGTGGGGGAGCCCTCGGTATTGGCGTGGGCGATAAGGTGCTGATGATGGAAAATACCTGGTATACCGTTATCTCCCCTGAAAGCTGCAGCTCTATCCTTTGGCGCAGCTGGGATAAGAAAGAAACCGCAGCCGAACAGCTCCGTTTAACTGCCAAGGACATGAAAGGATTCGGACTGGTGGATGAAATCGTTCAGGAACCCCTGGGTGGTGCACACTGGGACTATCAAGCCGCAGCCAATACACTCAAATCCTGTATACTAAAATCCCTGAAAGAAATGGAAGGCAAGGATCCCATACAACGGATCAACGACCGGATTGAGAAATACGGAAAAATGGGTTTCTGGGACGAGAAACCCGCATAAAAATCCGGGCATTTCCTTCTTACCTATTGCATCATTACATACATTACAACCCCAAAACTGATAGATTAGATGTCATTACGCCAACAATTGCAGGGAACGGGAGTAGCGCTGGTTACTCCATTTAAAACGGATCTGAGCATAGATTTTACTGCTCTCGGTACCGTGATAGATGCCATGATCACGGGCGGTGTTGAATACCTGGTTACCCTGGGTACCACAGGTGAAACGCCTACACTGGACAAACAGGAGAAACTCGATATCGTTAACTACACATTTGATAAAGTGGCTGGCCGGGTTCCTGTGGTCGTTGGAATCGGAGGTAATAATACGGCTGAACTGGTGAAAGATCTTCACAAGTTCCCGCTGGATAAGGCAATTGCCGTACTGAGTGCCTCACCTAATTACAATAAACCTTCACAAGAAGGTATCTATCAGCATTATAAGGCCCTTGCAGAAGCTTCACCCAAACCCATATTATTATACAATGTTCCCGGACGTACCGGTAGGAATATGTCTGCAGAAACCACCTTACGACTGGCAGCTTTGCCCAATATTGCCGGTATGAAGGAAGCCAGCGGAGATATGGGGCAATGTATGCAGCTCCTGCGTGATATGCCGGAAGATTTCCTGTTGGTGAGCGGCGATGATGCACTGGCCCTCCCGCAACTGGCCTGTGGTATGCATGGTGTGATCAGTGTGGCAGCCAATGCATTTCCCGCTGAATTTTCCGGAATGGTTCGGCATTGCCTGAAACAGGACTATACAGCGGCTAAATCCATCAATGATACCCTGATAGAAGCTTACGACCTGATGTTTTGTGAAAACAACCCTGCAGGTGTGAAAGCTTTTATGGCAGAAAAAGGCTGGATCAGTAACCAGGTCCGTTTACCGGTGGTACCCCTGAGTGCCGGTATACATGCAAAAGTGAGGGCTTACCTGGGCAAATAAGCCTTTCCGGGTTTGAAAACAGAATCGTTCTGAACGGGAATTTACCGGAGCTTACAAACGTAAATAATACCAGGGATTGCAGTAAGAAAATGAACTGAAAATCTGATGGAACAACTGGCAGTGGTAAAAAAAAGGATCGATTCTAT
>JAGWTX010000553.1 GCA_028875955.1 Bacteroidota bacterium
GAAAACAGCAGTTCTGCTTTTGGTGCCTTACTCTATGCCGACTGGAACAAACAAAAACCCATCAGCAAGCCGGTCATCGCCCTTTCGGTAAATTCAGCGGTTGACCCCTTCGGGTTTCATTTATATGACCTGCATATCCTGCATCCGCCGGTCCGTTACCAGGATGGAAGACCCGTATGGATGAACCTGCAGGGCTGGAGAAAGGAAACAGCCATTATACCCTCTTATAGGAGTTTGTACCTGGTACAGGCCTATTACGACAAAGAATACACAAAATCATCCGTTAAACAGGCCATCCCGGCAGATCAAACCTATAGCACCGCACAGAACGGCATTTATTATCTATTCCTGCATCCTGATAAATACAAAATCGTTTACAGGGACAAAGCCTACAAAATACTCGGCACCAGTGACCTGGAGATAAAATGATTATTTGTAAAAGATGTATGCAATACCGATAGCGGCAATCACACCCAATACATCTGCCAGCATACCCGCCCAGATCGCATACCTTACTTTTTTGATACCCACACTGCCGAAGTAAAGGGCAATGATGTAAAAAGTGGTATCCGCGCTTCCCTGAAAAGTGGAAGCCAGTTGCCCGATAAAACTATCGGCTCCATAATTTTTAAAAATATCCAGCATCAAACCCCTGGAGCCTCCCCCACTGAACGGCCGCATAATGGCAACCGGTAATGCCGGTACAAATTCGCTGGTGATACCCATTTTTACAAAACACCAGCTGATCGCATTAATAATCGCATCCAGTGCCCCGCTATCCCGGAAAACGCGAATGGCTACCAGCAGACCCACCAGGTAAGGTATCACTTTGATGATCACATCCCATCCCTGTTTGGCACCTTCGATAAAAGCGTCAAATACATTGATCTTACGCACAAATCCACCAATGATGAATGTTGAGATGATAAGAAACAGGATCAGGTTACCCAAAACATTACTAAAGGTTTCCTTGGTAAACAAGCTGGGTTCGGGTATCGTTTTCTGAGAGGGTAACCCATTGATAAACCAGGCAAACAGGAAGATACCGGTAATGATACCACCCAGCCAGAGAATCAATACCCTGTCGAAATGCAAACGCTGATAAATACCCGTAATGACAATACTGGCCACAGTTGCAACGGTAGTCGCCAGCATCAGGGGCACAAAAACGCTGGTGGGATTGGTACTGCCGCCACTTACCCGGTAAGCAATAATGGATAACGGTATCAGGGTTAACCCGCTGGTATGCAGCACCAGGAACATGATCTGCGCATTGGTTGCCTTTTCCTTATCCGGGTTCAGGGTCTGCAGGCTCTCCATGGCTTTCAACCCGAATGGTGTGGCTGCATTGTCCAGACCCAGCATATTGGCACTGAAATTCATCACCATTTGTCCCATAGCCGGATGTTTATCAGGCACTTCCGGAAAAAGACGTTTCATAAAGGGGTTCAGGATCCTTGCCAGGAAATTGACCGCACCGGCTTTCTCCCCGATATTCATCAAACCCATGAAAAACACCATGGCTCCCGCCAGCGGCAAACCGATATCCAGCACCGAGGATTTTGAGGAATCGAATATCCCTTCCACCAGTTTTTTAAAGATCTCATAATCATGGAAAAAAATCAGCCGGAACAGGGCAATGATGAGCCCGATGACAAAAAAGAAGATCCATACATAGTTTAAAGCCATAATATCTCTTTCAGGCAGTTAAAATAAACAAATCAGTGGTTCATCCCAATTCTCTTTATCAGTAAAGTCAGAAAGCATCTATATTTGCGGCTCGAAATTTTGAACCCCAGCGTACAAAAGTACAAGTGTGCGACGCAACCAAGGCTGCTATCCGTTCATTTGCCGGGCTGATAAAAGCAACATGATAACCCTTTAATTGAAAGTATTATGGCATTACAAGCAGGAATCGTAGGCTTACCCAATGTGGGCAAATCCACCTTATTTAATGCAGTGAGCAACAGTGCCAAAGCACAGGCCAGCAATTACCGTTTCTGCACCATTGAACCCAATGTGGGTCTGGTTGACGTACCCGATGCACGTCTGAATAAACTGGCCGAACTGGTGGTACCTGACCGCATTGTACCCACCCAGCTGGAAATCGTAGACATAGCCGGTCTGGTAAGGGGTGCCAGCAAGGGAGAAGGTTTGGGTAATAAATTCCTGGGAAATATCCGGGAAGTGGATGCGATCATTCATGTGATCCGCTGTTTTGAGGATGAAAACGTTTTGCGCGAAGAAGGTGCCATCAACCCCATCAGCGACAAAGAGATCATTGAAACCGAATTACAACTGAAAGACCTGGATAGTGTTGAGAA
>JAGWTX010000554.1 GCA_028875955.1 Bacteroidota bacterium
TCAATAAATACAAATTAACCACCATCTATGCCGAGATCCCGGTGGAACTCCGTTACTATTCCAATCCTGCCAATCCCGGAAAATCCTGGAAAGCGGCCCTTGGATTGAAAGTGGGAACCCTGCTGAAATCCTATACCAAAGGTAAAAACCTGCTGAATAAAGGCGGTCAGTCCATTTATGGTACCGGTTATGTTGAAAAACAAAGCAATAAACGTTTCTTAAACGGCACCATGCTGGCCGTAACCGGCCGTGTAGGTCTGGGCTTTATTTCCCTGGATGCCAGCTACCAGATCAATAGCGTACTAAAAGACGGCGCCGGACCTTCGATGAATAAGTTTTCGATGGGGATTACGATAAGTGGACTGTAGTTAGTTTGGGGTTTGGAGTTTGGGGTTTGGCGTTGTTATTGGTTTACCGTTTTTGATTTTATAAAAAACTGATAATGGGGTTTGACGTTGGTCGGCCCCTTTTTTATTCCCCAAACCCCAAACTCCAAACCCCAAACCTCGTCCCTCAATCAACTATCTTTGTAAAAACAAAACAAATTGATCGAGAAAAAGAAAGTGATCCGGCAGGAGGAAAAGACGGTTTTGGTGGGGTTGATCCAGAAAGACCAGACAGAAGCACAGGTGGCAGAGTACCTGGATGAACTGGCATTTTTGTCTGAAACAGCGGGGGCGGTGGCGGTAAAGCGGTTTACACAGAAACTTCCCCATCCTGACAGCAGAACATTTGTGGGAAAGGGAAAACTGGAAGAGATCCGGAACTATGTATCCGGCAGGAATATCCACCTGGTGATTTTTGATGATGAACTTACCGGTTCACAGATTTCCAATATTGAAAAGGAACTGGGTGTAAAAACCATTGACAGGAGTGACCTGATCCTCGATATTTTTGCCAGTCGCGCCCGGACGGCACAGGCACGTGTGCAGGTGGAACTGGCACAATACCAATACCTCTTACCCCGGCTGAAAGGCATGTGGAAACACCTGGAAAGACAGGGTGGTGGTATCGGTACCCGCGGTCCGGGTGAGACGGAGATCGAGACGGACAGAAGGATTGTAAAGGATAAGATCTCCCTGCTCCGGAAAAGACTGGGTGAAATCGACAAACAGGCATTCACCCAGCGGAAAGAAAGGGGTGAGCTCATCCGGGTGGCGCTGGTGGGCTATACCAATGTGGGTAAGAGCACACTGATGAACCTGTTGAGCAAGAGTGATGTGTTTGCAGAGAACAAGCTTTTTGCCACCCTGGATACCACCACCCGCAAAGTGGTTTTTGAGAATACCCCTTTTTTACTGAGCGATACGGTTGGTTTTATCCGCAAGCTGCCCCACCACCTGGTGGAGAGTTTCAAGAGTACGCTGGATGAAGTGAGGGAAGCAGATATATTGTTACATGTGGTGGATATATCGCATCCGCAGTATGAAGAACAGATCGGCGTGGTAAACAAGACCCTGCAGGAGCTGAAAGCCTTTGAAAAACCCATCCTGACCCTATTTAACAAGATGGATCTCTATGCGGAAAAGTATTTCGACGAATGGTTGAATGATACCGTGAAACAGGAGATTCTCCGTGAGCTGAAAGAGAAATGGGACGAAGCCACCGATCATAGCTGTGTATTCATCTCAGCCCAGGAGAAAAACAACATTGATGCCCTTCGGGACCTGATACTGGAAAAAGTGAGGGATATGTATAAGATCAGGTATCCGTATAGAACGGTACAGTACTAAAAACCATTTGAAAATGTGGTAATTTGAAAATTTGAAAATGAATATGCAGTTAAAGCCATTCATTTTCAAATTACCACATTTTCAAATTTTCAAATTAAACAATGGTTTGGCATAAAATAGCGGAATCGGTTGCAGAAATACCCTGGCAGGAAAACCGGATGTGTATTGTGGAAGCCGGAGGTAAAAAACTCACCCTGGGGCTGGTAAACGGGCAGGTTTATGCTTTTGCCCATAAATGCCCGCATGCCAGTGGAATCATGGCCGATGGCTATCTGAATGCGGCCGGACAGGTGAGTTGCCCCCTGCACCGCTACCGGTTTGACCTGAAAAATGGCCGGAACAGCAGCGGGGAAGGCTATTATTTAAAAACCTATTCGGTTGAAATAAGGGAAGAAGGGGTTTTTGTGGGATGGGAAGACAAGGGATTTTGGGCTTCTTTGTGAAAATTTGCTTTCAGATTTTGTCGGAATGCATTTTTCCCTATTTTTGCCACCCCGTAAAGGGAAATTCCTCCTTAGCTCAGTTGGTTAGAGCATCTGACTGTTAATCAGAGGGTCTCTGGTTCAAGTCCAGAAGGGGGAGCAG
>JAGWTX010000555.1 GCA_028875955.1 Bacteroidota bacterium
GCTTTTTCATACCCCTGCGAATACATTTCATAATCATCATTGGTATTGGTAACGGCAAATTCGAATTTCAGGTGCTGCAGGTTCAGGCGGGTAAAGTTGGCCCTGAGTTTTTGCTGTATTTCCTGCGGACTGAATTTCTCTTCCACCGTTGGCGGTTTGAGAACATGGAGGTGAAAATCGGAACTGAATGTCAGCCCCCCCCTTCTGGGTAAGCGAAAAACCTGTCCGGTGTAAACGCTTTTGCTCAGGTCACTGGTTACATTCACCCCCACTTCAAACAGGTTGTTCTCCAACTGTGTATTGGTAACCTGCAATAGGTTTTTCAGCCAGGAAACTTGTAAGAGTATCAGGCCGAACAGTGAGAGTGAAATCAGTATGACAATGATGGGGAAAGTTCTCTTCATCCTTACAAATATAACGGGAAGTCTAAAATACTGCCCCGGTAAGGTCAGGTTTATCAGGATTTTAACGGCAGAATGGATAAAAGGATGTTTTTCTAACTAAATTGTTTGTTTTATCTTTTACCTATGATTGATATAGCACCTGGCATATTACTCATATCTGACCCCTTTTTAAAGGACCCTAATTTCAGGCGTACCGTCATTCTGCTTTGTGAACACAGACAGGAAGGGAGTTTTGGTTTTGTCGTGAATAAAACACAGGACCAGGAATTAGGCGACCTGATGACCAATGCAGAAGGCATCCGTTTTCCGGTTTTTGACGGCGGACCGGTTCAAAAAGACACGTTACATTTTTTGCATACGGCCCCTGCCCTGATTGGCGGGGGGATCGAAGTCATTGATGGTATTTACTGGGGAGGAGATTTTGAAGAGGTCCTAACCCGTATCAGAAATAAGCAACTCAGAAAAAAAGACATCCGTTTCTTTCTCGGCTACAGTGGCTGGGGAGAAGGACAACTGGCGGGAGAAATGAAAGAAAAAAGCTGGATCACCCGCGAAGCCAGTCAACCCCTCATCTTCCAGACCCAAACTGATGCCATCTGGAAAGAATCGCTCCAGGACCTGGGTGGCGAATACAGACAAATGATCCATTACCCCATTGACCCGCAGCTCAACTAAAACCGGAACCTTCTATTGATTGCCTGATCTTCCCATGTGCAGGTACAGCCGGAATCCGATTTGATTAATCATACGAATGTCCATAACACAAGAAAGCCCTGTCGTGACAGGGCTTTCCAAATTCAGTTATAGACAATTCTTCAGATAAGATCCATTAAATGGCTTCTGCTCCTTCTACCAGAACGGTTGCCTTATTGTTGATCACTTCCACAAATCCGCTTTGGATCGCATAGCTTTCCGAATGTTTGGATTTGTCTTTCAGAATTTTCAGATTCCCGCTTTTCAAAGCACTTACCAGCGGTGCGTGTTTGTCCAGTATCTCGAACAAACCGGTGATACCCGGCAGCAAAACACCGTATACTTCACCACTGTAGATCTTTTTTTCGGGAGTTAATATTTCGAGTGTCATGTGTTGATTTGAAAATTTGAAAATTTGAAAATTTGAAAATTTAAGAATGGCATTAGCACATTTTCAAATCTTCAAATTTTCAAATTAGACTTATTTAGCTGCTTCCATCATTTTCTTACCCTTCTCAATCGCATCTTCCAAAGTACCTACCAGGTTGAAGGCTGCTTCAGGATACTCATCCACTTCACCATCCATAATGGAGTTAAAGGCACGGATGGTATCATTGATGTCCACAAAAACCCCTTTCAGACCGGTAAACTGTTCGGCCACATGGAAGGGTTGTGACAGGAAACGCTGAACCTTACGGGCGCGTTGTACGGTCATTTTATCCTCTTCGCTCAATTCATCCATACCCAGGATGGCAATGATATCCTGTAATTCCTTATAACGTTGTAAGATCAGTTTTACCCGGTTGGCACATTCATAATGGGCTTCCCCTACGATTGCCGGGGTCAGGATCCGGGAAGTGGAATCCAATGGATCCACTGCCGGATAGATACCTAAGTCGGCAATTTTACGACTCAATACGGTAGTGGCATCCAGGTGAGCAAAGGTTGTGGCAGGTGCAGGGTCAGTCAGGTCATCCGCAGGTACATACACCGCCTGTACGGAAGTGATGGAACCATTTTTGGTGGAGGTAATCCTTTCCTGCATCAATCCCATTTCCGTTGCCAGGGTAGGCTGGTAACCCACCGCAGAAGGCATACGGCCCAGCAGGGCGGATACTTCAGAACCTGCCTGTGTAAAACGGAAGATATTATCAACGAAAAACAGAATGTCTTTTCCTTTTCCGGTACCGTCTCCATCACGGAAATATTCGGCAAT
>JAGWTX010000556.1 GCA_028875955.1 Bacteroidota bacterium
TATATGCTGAGCAAAGTGTATGGTATCCGGTTCATTGCGGAATTGAAACGCATCGGCAGGGGTAAGCTCATTTTATTGCTGGTTGGCATCTCCTGGCTCGCATTACTTGCCTTTGCCCTGATCCCTTCACCCTGGAATGTTGTATTCCTATTGATCAACGGTTTCCCGCTGGGTATGATCTGGGGAATTGTTTTCACTTTCGTGGAAGGAAGAAGGGCTACCGATTTTATCGGTGCCGCTTTGGCGGTAAGCTTTATTTTCTCTTCCGGTTTTGTCAAATCAGTAGCGCAATGGCTGATGTTGCATACAGGTCTTACAGAAACCTGGTTACCGTTTGCAACAGGGGGTGTTTTCCTCCTGCCCTTACTCCTGTTGCTATATCTGCTGGAAAAAATCCCCCCGCCCACACAGGAAGACATTCGGCTGAGGGTTCCGAGGCAGCCGCTTAACAAGGCTGAAAGAAAACATTTTTTTTCAGCGTTCAAAACCGGTTTGATCCTGTTGATCATCATCTATGTTTTCCTGACCCTCTTCAGGGATATCAGGGACAATTTTGCAGCCGATATATGGAAGGAACTGGGTTTTGGAAACCAGCCTTCGGTTTTTACGGCAACGGAAATCCCCATTACACTGCTGGTTCTGGTGCTGATCAGCAGCATGATCCTGATCCGGAATAACCACAAAGCTTTTGTAATCACACACTATATCATCATTGGCGGATTTCTGATGGCAGGTATCAGCTCACTCCTTTTTGTCATGCATATCCTTCCGCCCTTCACATGGATGACATTGGTAGGGCTGGGTTTATATATCGGTTATATCCCGTTTAATTGTATTCTTTTCGACAGGCTGATCTCGACATTCCGGTTTTCCGGGAATGTGGGTTTCCTTATGTATGTAGCCGATTCGTTCGGGTATCTCGCCAGCGTGGGTGTCATCCTTTCCAAAACCATTTTTGACCCTAAGATTTCATGGACAAAAGTGTATAGTCATGGTGTCATTGTTTTATCGGTTGTCGGAATCGTTCTGACCCTGCTGGCTTTACGCTATTTCTCAAAAAAGTATCAATCCCAAACAGAAATCCAAAATATATGAACCAACCTTCTGCTATTGTTGTGGGTGCCGGTATCGTAGGTCTTGCTACGGCAAGGGCCCTTTCTTTAAAAGGATACCGTGTTACCGTTATCGAAAGGTCTGAACGGGCCGTTGGTGCATCGGTCAGGAATTTCGGAATGGTATGGCCTATCGGCCAGCCTGATGGTCATTTGTATAACCGTGCTGTCAGAAGCCGGGAGTGCTGGAAGGAAATGGCAGACAGTATCGGGCTTTGGTATGAAGAAGCGGGTAGCCTGCACCTCGCATATCATGCAGACGAGTGGGAGGTGATACAGGAGCTATATTCCGCATTTTCAAAAACGGGCAGACCTGTTAGCCTGCTATCCACTGATGCGATCACCCGGAAATTCCAGGGAGTGAATGCAGAAAATTTACTGGGCGGGTTGTACAGCAATACAGAGCTGATCGTAGATCCGCGGGAGGCGATTGCACGTATACCCGATTATCTCGGTGAATACCTGGATGTCAGTTTTCTTTGGGGCAAGACCGTAACTGCAGTCGAAACCGGAGCCGTATACATGGGTAAAGAAAAAAAGCAGGCCGATCTGATCTGTATTTGCAGCGGCCCCGATTTCGAAACCCTTTATCCAAAGGAACTGGCTGAACTTCCCCTTACCAAATGTAAACTGCAGATGATGCGGTTTCAAACAGAAAACCCGGATTGGAGAATGGGTACTTCTGTCTGTGGGGGGTTATCATTGATCCATTACCAGAGTTTTAAAGTGGCGGAAGGATTAACCAAATTGAAAGAGAGATATGAGGCTGAAATGTCGGAATATCTGAAATGGGGCATACATGTGATGGTATCTCAAAATGACAAAGGTGAGTTAACCGTGGGTGATTCACATGAATACGGATCTAATCCGGAACCCTTTGACAATACATTTATCAATCTCCTGGTTATCGATTACCTGAAATCGTTTATGTTGTGTGAGGATTGGAAACTGATCCAGTCGTGGAATGGTGTATATTCCAAGATGACAAATGGCGCAACAGATGTAATTTTACAACCAGATCCCGGCGTGTTTATCCTGAATGGTTTGGGAGGCGCAGGTATGACGCTTTCATTCGGACTGGCAGAGGAGTTCGTTGCAGGTCTGTAATAAACAGGTAATCAGAAAAATCAAAAGATGAAAAAGCTAATATCCCTATCCATTTTTACCATTTGGGTATCCCTGGTTTCTGCACAAACC
>JAGWTX010000557.1 GCA_028875955.1 Bacteroidota bacterium
ATCGCATTCTGGGTATGCTGTCTGTAATACACCAACGATCCCGGATAATACAGAACGGGGCTTTTACAGGCCGCTACAAATCCTAACCAGAAATCATGCGTTACCAGATCCGGGAAAGGCCGGCACCTTTCAAACAAATCTTTTTTGAAAAGCATGGCATGCCCGGGCGCCCAGGCGCCGATTACATACATCAGACAATCTGTATAGGAGATCTGGTTGCGGATATCAGACATCTTTTTCCCCAGGGATACCCCGTTTTCATCCATCAGTTCAGAATTGCTGTAGATCAGTTCCTGGTTTCCCAGGGCCTCATACAACAGGGAAAGTTTTTCCGGATGCCAGCGGTCATCCTGGTCGCTGAGTGCGATCAGATCACCCTTGGCCAAGAGCATCCCTTTCTCAAAATTTTTGATGTACCCAAGGGTTTCGCGGTTTTGTTCGATCCGGATATCGGGAAATTTTGATGCATACCTTTCGAGAACAGCCCATGTGTTGTCTGTGGAATTGTCATCCACAACAACCAGTTCGATGGGCCGGTAGGTTTGTGCAAGAATACTATCCAATTGTTCTGCCAGGAAACGGGAACCGTTATAGGTTGCCATTACAACAGAAATCAACGGTCTTTGGGGAACATCTTGCATAGCTGGCTATAAAATAAAATGGATGGCAGGTTTATTTTTCAGATTGATAGCGGTTGATAAAAGAAAACAGGTTGAAATCAGGTTCTTTGGCAGCGGTGACCAGTTGAGCCAGTAATTCGGATTTGGGAATATCTTTCATCCTGCGCTCCTGGATAATCCGGAACGCTCTTTCCGCCAGCAGCCAGTATTTTCTGTCTGATACCCTATGCAGTTGCTGATGCTGTGCAATGGCTTCAGCAAGTTCTGCAATTCCTTCTTTGGCAGATGCAACGGTTTTGAGCACCGACACTTCCCGGTTATCCTGCTGAAAAGTGGGCGCCAGCATGGAACGGAGGTTTCTTACAAATTGATCCGCATCGGGCCGGTCGCTTTTATTAACCACAAATATGTCTGCAATCTCCATCAATCCCGCTTTCATGGTCTGCACTTCATCTCCGGCTTCCGGTACCACAACCACCAGCGTGGTATCTGCCAGACCGGCAATCTCTATCTCACTCTGGCCCACACCAACGGTTTCGATTATGATCTCATCAAAACCGGCAGCCTGCATCAGCGAACTGATTTCGAGTATGTGCGGATGCAATCCACCCAATGAGCCACGGGTAGCCAGTGAACGGATATATACTTTGGGATCCGTATACCAGTTACTCATCCGGATCCTGTCGCCCAGCAAAGCACCCAAATGAAAAGGGGATGAGGGATCAATACAAAGTACCCCTACTTTTTTCCCTTTCGCCGTCCATTCACCGATCAATGCATCTGTCAATGTACTCTTTCCTGCACCGGGTGGACCGGTAATCCCTGTAATGGATGCTTTACCGGGGGTTAGGGATGCAAGAAAATCCAAATAGCCGGGCACTTCGTTTTCTACCAACGAAATACTTCGGGCCAGGGCTTTGTAATCGGAATTACGGATATCTGTTAATAACTGCTGCCACATAGACATAGGGATGAGCGTAAATTTAGTGGAAGCAAACCATGTATTCCCAATTTTACAGAAATGGTTTTTCAAAACCGGATTTCCGGTAATCTGTTTTAACTATGCACGATGGATTCCCGGACAAAACATGACTAAAAAACATATTCCCATAGCGCTTTTCTTTCTGATGGTTTTCGGGCTTTTATGCAGCCGTGCAATCTTGTCCATCACCGAAGGATGCTGGCTCGTATATGCGTTGTTTCATATGCACGACTGGAGAAAAAAGATATTTACCAACCCTTTGCTCATATGGAGTCTTTGCCCGGTTTTCCTTTTTTTGCTGGGCACCTGGCAACAGCCCTTACAAATCAGCAATTATGACTTTTTACTAACCTTATTTGCCTATCCTGTTGCGGCTTTTGCCCTTTTCAGCTGGCAGAAAGACCATCCCCGCAAAACCATCCACCGGATCTGGTTTGCAGCAACGCTTACAGGCATCTTATATTCCCTTTTTTATTTTTTTCAAAACAGTCAATCCCTGCTGGAAGGTCTGGGTAAAGGACAATCGCTTCCAACTTTAATGGATGATGACCATTTACGTTTTGGTATTTTTCTTTGTGCAGGGCTTACCTTATTGCTGTTTTCAAATTCAGTAAAACCAATTGTCAAATCCTGTTTAGCGGTTGGATTACTGGGGTTCCTGCTTTTTTTATCTGTCCGCACCGCCTGGGTGATGGCGCTGGTG
>JAGWTX010000558.1 GCA_028875955.1 Bacteroidota bacterium
ATAACGGTTTCCGTTATTTTTCATTGGCTTTTAAAACGCGAAGGATATTTCCGCCCATGATCTTGGCAATGTCTTTTTTCCGGTACCCTCTTTCCTGCATGGCTTTGGCAATCAGGGGGTAACTGGTTACATCGTCCAATGTCTGAGGCGAAGAATTGATACCATCGAAATCCGAACCCAGGCCTACATGATCCACACCCGCCAGTTTTACGATATAATCCATATGATCCATCAGCATGCTCAGGGGTGGTCTAGCCGCCTGCACTTCGGAAGAGTATTTATCGGCTAAAACAAACAGGGCATAGTTCTGTTGCACACCTGCCTTGATCAAGGAATCCAATTCGTTCTTGTGGTTTTCCATGAATGCTTTTTCCTTGGCCGCATAACCACTGTCTACAAAACCCGAATAAAAATTCAGGTCGATCACACCACCATTGGCAGCAACGGCTTTGATCTGATCATCTTTCAGGTTTCTGAAAACCGGACAAAGGGCATAAGCATTGCTATGCGATACGATTATGGGTTTGGTGCTGGTATGGATGGCATCCCAGAATGTCTGTTCACCCACATGCGAGAGATCGACCAGCATACCCAGATCATTCATTTTTTGGATGACCTGTTTGCCAAAGTCGGTAAGACCCTTGTGGGTCTTTGCGAGACTGTCTTTTTTCAAGGTCTCATCAAAAGCGGAAGTGGCCCAGCTGGTAGAATTGTTCCAGGTAAGGGTCATATAACGCACACCCCGGTCATAAAATTTTTGCAGGTTGTCCAGGTTATCTTCTATCATGTGTCCGCCTTCCACGCCAAACATGGCGGCCAGTTTGTGTGCTTTGATGGCCTGCTGTATCTCTTTGTAATTTCTGGTTAGTGTAATCCTGCCGGGGTTACGCGCAATCACGGCATCCAGGGTATCCATTTCCCGGTTGGCCAATGCGAGGGGGTGTTTTTCATCACCATCGCACCAGACGGAAAACAGCTGCGCCACTACATCACCTTTGGCAAAACGATTCAGGTCAGACATGGTCTTGCCGCTGAGATCGGCATCCAGGGAAACTTTTTTCTCGAGACAGGCGGTGAGAATATCGTTGTGTGAATCCACAACTTTGAATGTTTGTTGTGCGGTTACCTGCAGGGATAACGGTAACAGGATCCAGACCAGGTGTTTTAGCATATTGCGGTTTTGTATCTGATAAAATAAAGATTAAAAAGAATTTGTACAACGTAATGATTACTGGTTTTGTTTTCTGAGCACTTCACCCGCACGGGTGCCATTGTGTTTTCCCTCTTCAACGGTGAGCTGGCCATTCACCAATACATAGCTGAAGCCTTTGGAATACTGGTGAGGCTGTTCATAGGTTGCTTCATCCTTAACCGTAGCTGCATCAAAGACAACGATATCTGCCGCAAATCCTTTTTCAAGAAGTCCCCGGTTGGCCAGTTGGAACTTATGTGCAGGTAAAGAGGTCATTCTACGTACGGCTTCTTCCAATGTGATAACCTTCTCCTCCCTTACATATTTACCCAATACCCTTGCATTGGTGCCATAGCCCCTGGGATGCGGATTGCCGGAATGAAAGATGCGGATACTGGCATCGCAGGCAAACATATTGAAGGGGTATTGCATGATCGCTTTCACATCTTCATCACTCATCCCATGAAAAACCATGCCTGCGCCACCCTGTTCCATCATGTCCATTACGGTTTCCGCTTCCGCAGACGCTTTGTGTTTCCTCCCTTTCAGCAGATTGATTTCTTCAATACTTTTTCCATTCAGCGAACTGTCGGCGGAAAAGGAAGCCACAACCGGATAACTGAAATGTTTCAGTTTTCTTTTCTTTAATTTTTTCAACATATACGCAGTGACTTCTTTCCGTACGGCTGGTCTGGCTAACCGGGCTTTGATCGAATCCTGTCCGTCTGCCAGGACAGGATCGGGTAATAAAGTGCTGAGCGAAGTGCTGCTGGCGGTATAGGGGTACTGATCAATGGTCACATCAATCCCCTCCGCCCTCGCTTCACGGATCATCGGTATGGTTTCTTTACTTCTGCCCCAGTTCTGCTGACCGCTTAATTTAAAATGCGAGATCTCCACGGGCATATGGGCTTCCCTGCCAATAGACAGGGCTTCCTGAATCGCCTGGGTAACACTGTCGCCTTCATCGCGCATATGGCTGGCATACACACCATGATAGGAAGCCGCGACCTTGGCGAGCCGCAATACCTCATCGGTTTTGGAATAGGTGCCGGGTATATAGATCAGACCGGTAGACAATCCCACTGCGCCATCCTTCATGGCCTG
>JAGWTX010000559.1 GCA_028875955.1 Bacteroidota bacterium
ACTTTTGGATTCCATCCCAATATCTGCTGTGCACGGGTGATATCCGGTCTGCGTTGTTTGGGATCATCCACCGGCAGGGGTTTGTAGACAATCTTCACAGTGGATCCAGTCAACCGCAACACTTCTTCTGCAAAATCCTTCAAGGAGATCTCATTGGGATTGCCAATATTCACGGGCATGGCATAGTCACTCATCAACAATCGGTAGATACCTTCCACCAGGTCATCTACATAGCAAAATGAACGGGTCTGGCTACCGTCACCAAAAACGGTCAGGTCCTCTCCTCGTAATGCCTGACCAATAAATGCAGGCAAAGCACGTCCGTCATTCAAACGCATCCTGGGGCCATAAGTATTAAAGATCCGGATGATCCGGGTATCCACAGCATGAAATGTATGATAGGCCATCGTAATGGACTCCATAAACCGCTTGGCTTCATCATACACGCCTCTTGGCCCGACCGGGTTTACATTTCCCCAGTAATCTTCTGTCTGTGGATGCACCAGGGGGTCTCCATACACTTCACTGGTTGAAGCGACGAGGATCCTGGCTTTTTTATCTTTGGCCAGACCCAGGCAATTATGGGTACCCAACGCGCCCACTTTCAAGGTTTGGATCGGTATTTTCAGATAATCGATCGGGCTTGCAGGAGAAGCAAAATGCAGGATGTAATCCAGTCCGCCACTGATATGTATGAACTTGGAAACATCATGGTGATAAAATTCAAAATCCGGTTCTTTGAAAAGATGTTCGATGTTGCGGATATCGCCGGTTATCAGGTTATCCATGCCAATTACCTGGTAGCCTTCCTTCATAAAACGATCGCACAAATGAGACCCCAGAAAGCCGGCAGCTCCGGTAATCAGAATTTTTTTCTTTCCCATAGTTTTTATTTTTTCAGTGGCCTTCCGATACTCTCATAATGGTAACCCATCTCGGCCATATGATGTACATCAAACAGGTTTCTACCGTCAAAGATCACTTTGTTTTTCAACCGGTCATTGATCATTTCAAAATCAGGTGTCCTGAACTCGCTCCATTCGGTGGCGATCACCAGGGCATCTGCGTTTTCCAGTGCGGCATATTGGTTTTCCGCATATTGAATGGTATCGCCCAACAATTTGCGGACATTGGGCATGGCTTCAGGGTCAAAAGCCACCACCCGGGCCCCGGCTTTCAGCAGGGCATCAATGATGTATAAAGCAGGAGCTTCCCGGATATCGTCTGTATTGGGTTTAAAAGACAAACCCCAGATCGCAATCGTTTTCCCTTTGAGATTATGGGAGAAATAGCTGTTGATTTTTGGAATGAGATGCAGTTTCTGCAGATCATTTACCGTTTCAACCGCTTTCAGGATTTTAAAATCATAATCGATCTCGGCAGCGGAGGAAATCAATGCCTGCACATCTTTGGGAAAACAACTACCGCCATAACCGATCCCCGGAAACAAAAACCGTTTCCCGATCCTGTCATCGCTTCCAATCCCCCTGCGAACCATGTCTACGTCAGCCTCCAGCTTTTCACACAATTGCGCAATTTCATTCATAAAGGAAATCTTGGTGGCCAGAAATGAATTGGCTGCATATTTCGTAAGCTCTGCCGATTTTTCATCCATGAAAATGACGGGATTCCCCTGCCGCACATATGGCGCATATAAATCACTCATCAATTTTCTGGCCCTTTCGGAATTGGTTCCTACAACCACCCTGTCAGGTTTCATGAAATCGTCCACGGCAACTCCTTCCCTTAAAAATTCGGGATTACTCACCACATCAAATTCGCCTTGGTAATTCAGGGCAATGGCCTGATGCACTTTGGCAGCCGTACCAACCGGCACCGTACTCTTGTCTACGATCACTTTATATTCCGTAAGAAGCTTTCCCAGTTCAGAAGCCACCCCTAACACATATTTAAGGTCTGCAGCACCGTTTTCACCGGGGGGTGTGGGCAATGCCAGGAATATGATCGCGGCTTCCCTGATCCCTTCCGCAAGATCGGTGGTGAATTGAAGCCGGTTTTCCTTCAGGTTACGCAGGAATATCTTTTCCAGACCGGGTTCATAAATGGTGATTTCACCCTTGGATAATTTTTCCACTTTGGCTGCATCCACATCAATACAGATCACCTTATTGCCCGTTTCGGCAAAACAAGTGCCTGTTACCAACCCGACATATCCGGTTCCAACAACAGCAATCTTCATGTATCAGGAATTTATGAAATGTAAAACATGTTTGGTGATATAGGCCAGCTGCTCATCTTCCATTTCGGTATGAACCGGCAAAGAGATGACCCTTTCTGT
>JAGWTX010000560.1 GCA_028875955.1 Bacteroidota bacterium
AAGATCAATGCACACAAAGTATTGACCGATGCCGAAAAAGTGGAACTCCAACAATACATTTCAGCTGCCTATGGAACCCTGACCACCTTCAATGTGCTTTTCAAAGAATCCATTCACCAGTTTAAGGGGAACAGCAAGGATTAAACTAACTATATCAGCCGCAGCTTTGCTGAAACAGAATTACCGTTTACAAAACTGCGGCTGAAAAAATTCCCGATCCACTTACCAGATGGATACCCGCAAACTATCCGGACGATACATTTTATCTCCGGGTTTCACCCCAAATGCTTCGTAGAATTCCGGTATATTGGCCATCGGCCCGTTTACCCGCTCCTTAGCCGGTGCATGTACATCCGTCTTTAACTGGCTGGCCAGGGATTCTTTCCGGGTTTCATATAACCAACCGAATGCATATCCCATGAAATACCGTTGCATGGGGGTATAGCCATTGATCTTCTCCCCTTTTTTATACTGTTCTGTTTTTTTGAACGCATCAATTCCCAGTAAAAGGCCTCCCAGATCAGCGATATTTTCTCCCTGTGTCGCTTCTCCGTTCACATGCAGGGTGTCTACCGGAACAAACTCATTAAACTGACGGATGATCTTCGCAGCCCTTTCACCAAATTGTTTGGCATCTGAATCCTGCCACCAGTTTTTCAGATTACCCGATGCATCATATTGCCGGCCCTGGTCGTCAAAACCATGCGTCATTTCATGTCCGATGGTGGAAGCACCGGCATATCCATACACAAATGCATCATCCAAATCCTCATCCCGCATTCCGGGAACAGCAAAAATGCCCGCAGGTAATACGATCTCATTATTACTGGGATTGTAATAGGCATTGTAGGTTTGCGGCGTCATATTCCATTCATTTCTGTCTACGGGTTTGCCGAGTTTGTTTAATTCATATTGAAACCACCACTGTCTTGCCCGCATCATATTCAATACAAAGGGACCTCTGTCTATCACCAGCGAACCAAAATCTTTCCATTTATCCGGGTAGCCCACCTTTTTCCGGATCTTACTCAGTTTATCCAGCGCTTTTGCCCGCGTACTGTCGGTCATCCAGGTAAGATGCTGGATCCTTTCCTTATAAGCTTCCCGGATGGCTTCAACCAGTGTATTGTAACGGGCTTTGGCTTTTTCGTTAAAATATTCTTTTACAAACAATTGACCCAATGCTTCTCCAATGGCCCCTTCTTCTGCGTCCAATACCCGCTTCCATCTGACACGGGGTTCCTTGGTTCCGCGAAGCGCCTGCATATAGGCAAATGAATTCATAAATGTCTCCTGATCCAGGTAAGAAGCATTGCGTCTGATCAGGTTTGATTTCAGGTAGTTTTTCCAATCCGCCAGCGGTGTGCTTTTCAGGGCTGCATCCAGCCCCTGCAAAAACTCCGGCTGCCCCACAATGGCAGAATCCAGTTGGTTGATGCCTATTTTCCGGAGATAGTCAGGCCAATACATATCCGGAGCTAGTGTTGTCAGACCTGACACACTCATTTTATGGTAATTTTTATACGGATCCCGCAGATCGGCCAGTTTCCTGGACACTTTGGCCAGTTTGGTTTCCAATGCATACACATCTGCGGTATGTTGCAAGGCAGTCAGGCTATCATCGCCCAGCTGTCTGAACGTTTTTTGCAACAATACCTGGTAGGCTTTCTGTACACCCAGCGTTTTCTGGTCCGTGTTAAAATAATAATCCCTGTTGGGCATACCCAATCCACCCTGACTGATCTGATAAGCATTCACATCGCTGTTTTTGTCATCCTGGTAAACACCTTCGGAAAACATTACACGCATCCCCTTGGTATGCATATCCGCAACCACAGCCATCAACTGATCGGTATTGGAAATCTGGTCGATAGCGGCCAGATCCTTACTGAGAGGACTGATACCCTGTTTTTCAGCTGCCGCCGAATCCATGCCACTTACCCAGAAATCGCCGATCTTCTGCGTAATGCTTCCTTTTTCTGCAGTGGACTGAGCCGCTTTTTCATTGATGGATTTTAACCGGTCATAAATATCATCCTGCACCAATTGGCCTACACCCCAACCGCTTTCTGACGGAGGTATCGGATGGCTTTTGATCCATCCCCCATTTGCAAAATCAAAAAAATCGTCCGAAGGTTTTACAGTGGTATCCACATCCTGTGCCAGTAAATCCATTTTGGCTTTGTCGGAAGAGGTTTGACAGGATGATATGATGAGCCCACCTGTAATGAGTGCAAGTACAATTGCTTTCATATGCATTTTTTTATGATACTCTAAGATAGGAAAGATCATGGGTAA
>JAGWTX010000561.1 GCA_028875955.1 Bacteroidota bacterium
TTGATAGGGTAATGGATGAAATTCTGATCGTAGTTATAGACTCGGGTTCGGTTTATGTTGAAAAACTCAATAAACGACTGTATCAGGAAATCGAATATGGCCATTATTATCATGATGTATTTGAACTCGCAGGTAATATGCAACGTTCCCTGCATCTTTTCCGTTTGGTGCGCAATCCTGATTTCCTGTCCATCCTGCTCAGAAGTTATGAAACGCTGGAAGCCACTTATATTTATTCAGGCAAAGTTTTGTCTATCCGGCAATATTATACCCATGGGGATCAGGGCCCTGAAGGCAGGTTGAAGATCCAGGCTGATAATCGTCAGTTATATGATATTCCCGCCACCGCTTTGGAGACCCTGGATCTGGGTACAAAGCCGGTTTCCTGACGAGAAACATGTTTTTATGTAACCAATGTTACGCAACCGCGTTTTCCATGCAAGGACCTTTGTGGTGTAAACCAACAACCATGAAAGTACTCGTAATCGGTGGAAATTTCGCAGGCTTTACCGCAGCGATCCTCCTCAAAAACAAACTCAAAAACAAAGCAGAAGTAACCATTGTAGACAGAAATGATAAATTCCTGTACATCCCCTCTTTAATCTGGGTTCCTTTCAGAAGAAGGGAAGTAGCTGAAATCAGTGTAGACAGAAGACAGGTGCTCGACAGGAAAGGCGTCAAATTCGTACAAACCGTTGCCCTTCGGGTAGATCCGGATGCAAAAATCGTTTATACCGAAAAAGGGGAGATGGCCTATGATGAACTGATCATTGCTACCGGCCCCAAAGTAAATTTCGACATAGCCCCCGGAATCAGGGAATTCAGCACTTATGTAGGCACTCCGGCTGGAGCGATGGATATCCGTGTCAAACTGGATGCTTTCAAAAAAGATCCCGGTCCGATCGTGATCGGCGCCACCCAGGATGCAGGATGCATGGGCGCTGCCTATGAATTCCTATTCAATATTGAAAAATGGCTGCGGGAACAAAAGATCCGGGAAAAAGTGGATCTCTATTGGGTGACCCCAGAAACCTATCTGGGACATTTCGGAATCGATGGTATCCCCATGGGCGAAACCATGCTGAAAGGGTTTATGAAGATGTTTCATATCCATTACAGAACCAATGTCGGAATCAAGGAAGTTACCCGGGATGGGGTGGTCCTGACCAGCGGGGAAGCGATTGCCAGCAAATTCAATATGCTGATGCCGCCTTTCCGGGGTGTGGATTTTATAACCGATAGTCCGAAACTGGAAGCCATGCCCAGCGGTTTTCTGGATGTATTACCCAGTTACCGGCATAAGAAATATCCGAATGTCTGGGTGGCAGGTCTGGCCGTACATGTAGCACCTGCTTTTGAAAAAGGTAAAATCCCGTTTGCTGTTCCCAAAACAGGCTATCCCAGTGATGAGACAGGAAAAATTGTAGCTGAAAATATTATCCGGACCATCGAAGGAAATCCGGTGCTGAAAGAGAAAAAATGGGGTGAGATCCCGGGTGTCTGTATCATGGATGCCGGTAAGAAAGAAGTATTGATCTTTTCAAATCATCTTTTCAAACCCCGCAGTTTCGCCATTATGATCCCCAATGTTTTCTGGGATCTGGGTAAAGTGGTTTTGGAGAAATATTTTTTATGGAAACTCCGGCATGGGTATGCCCAGCTTCCTTAACTAAAATCGTTGTTTGGTTTTGATACGCAGTGTTTGAGTCTCAAATGCTGCGTTTTTTTTGATCACCATTCTACATATAGTGGCTGGTAAAAGGCTTTCGCTTCTTCTTCCAGTAAGGGTCCGGTGACGGTTACCTTTCTCCTGCCGTATTGTAAAAGATCCTGTGCTTTCAGATCCATGATATGGGCCGGATTGGTCGTGCCGGCAATTTCATGGTACTGGTCTTTACTTAGGGCAAAGACAATATGCCCGATGCCACTCCAGAAAACAGCGGCTGCGCACATGGGACAGGGCTCTGTACTGGCATACAAAAAACATTCAGACAGTTCTTCTGCTGTAAATTGATCTTTCAATGCATGAACCAGGTTGATTTCACAATGCCCGATAGGATCTTTGCCGGTTACCACCGTATTTACGGCTTCCAATAAAATAGTACCCTCTTTATCTGCCAGCAGACAACCAAAGGGGAGATTGCCTTCCAGCAGCGACTGCTCTGCCAGTTCCAGGGTTCTTCTCAGTAATTGATCCTGATTCATGACTTTTCTTTGGCCGTAAAATTATTGATCGTTTACCTGTGGAAAACCGGGTTTGGGATGAACGGAATACGGGCATGTAATACAGGTAT
>JAGWTX010000562.1 GCA_028875955.1 Bacteroidota bacterium
AGAAAAAGTTTTCTAAAAAAAACTTATATGAAATCTTAAAAAAATAGACTTGCAAATTTACACAAAGGTTTAATAATAGAATAATTTATTGTAATATTTATACCGATATGCGTCAGATTTAACAATCCGCAGTCAGTAAACCCGGATAACCAACTGGTATGAAAGGGAGATCCGGTTATTCTGCTTCAAACCATCGCATTTCTTCCGGCAAGTCGGGATTTGCTTTTTATCCTAAGCTGTATACTGATGATAGTCATAAATTGAGCACCCGGGGTGATGTAACTTTGAATGGTTAGATCGTAGCGAAAACCCTTGAATAATCAAGCTTTTTCTTTCGATCATGACAATCATTGCTAAAGTTGTTTTTTATGTTAGGCCAATTAGATGCGGTACAGATCCGCAACATACTTACCAGCCAGGTGCTCGGTCGCTTAGCCTGTTCTGACGGCTTGCAACCCTATATCGTACCGGTAACTTTTGCCTTTGATGGTGAATATATTTACGGGCAAACCAATGAGGGTACCAAATTGCAAATCCTCCGGAAAAATCCAAAAGTCTGTTTCGAAGTGGATGTGCTTTCCCAGATGAACCATTGGGAGTCTGTACTGGTTTTTGGTCAATTTGAGGAACTAAAGGGCAAGGAAGCGGATAATGCCAGAAAAATCTTATTTAATCGTGTATTTTCACTGATGACAAGCAGTACGGTTCATGCCCATGAGCATGCAACTGACAGTGGGATTGGTGACGAGAACCGGGTCAAATATGTGATGTACCGCATCAGACCAGACCGGATTTCAGGCCGGTTTGAAAAACCTTCGGCACCAATCGGGTCCTGAATACCCGGGTATTTTGTACGTCAGATGCAAGCCAACCCTGCTGATCAAACAGACTTGTATGCCGGCAAACCGAAATCAATCATCGCAACTTTATTCAAAACATAACCGGGTCCGGTTTTTAGAAACCGGTACGGATTTTTTTGATTCCCTGAAGGGGCTGATCGCCAATGCGCAGAAGGCAATCCATATCCAAACCTATATTTTCGAAGAGGATAGTAGCGGGCAAGCCATCGCTTCCGCACTTCAGGATGCAGCCCGCAGAAAGGTAAGCGTGTATTTGCTGGTGGATGGTTATGCATCGCAATCCCTTTCCCGATCCTTTGTCGCATCGCTTACCCAAACAGGGATTCATTTCCGTTTTTTTGAGCCCGTATTTCGCAGCCGCTATTTTTATTTCGGCCGGAGGATGCATCATAAGATAGCAGTGGCTGATGGGATCTATGCCATTGTTGGAGGCAGGAATATTGCAGACCGTTACAATGATTTGCCGGGCATCCCCGCCTGGCTGGATTTTGCCGTTCTTGTGGAAGGCGATATTGCCCGCAGCCTTTGTCAGCTTTGTGAACGGACCTGGAAAAAAATGATACAGAAAGCGCTGCCTACGCAATGTAAACCCGCCATGCCAGTACAGATCCCGTTTGCGGAACAAATGGATATAAGGGTACGGAGAAACGACTGGGTGCGGGGGAAAAACGAGATCACCGCCACTTATTTACAACTGCTCAGAACGGCAGGTTCTGATGTCACGATCATCTGTAGTTATTTTTTACCCGGCAAAAGGATCCGAAAAGCCATTTCTGATGCAACGAGAAGGGGGGTTGCCATCCGGGTGATTGCTGCAGGCAGATCCGATATCCTGCTGGCGAAGGAAGCAGAAAGATGGTTGTATGACTGGCTTTTACGCAAAAAAGTGATCCTGTATGAATACCAGGACACCATACTGCACGGGAAGCTGGCTGTCTGTGACAGATCATGGGTAACCCTGGGTTCCTACAACCTAAACAACATCAGTGCCTATGCCAGTATTGAGCTGAATCTGGATATACGCAACCGGGATTTTGCGGCAGGCATACACCAAAAACTGGATAGGATGATTGCCAACCATTGCCTGCGGATCACCCCTGAACATCTTAAGAAAACGAATAACCCGATAAAACAGTTCTGGCGCTGGTTCTCTTACCAGTTCATCCGGCTGGTGTTTTATCTGTTTACTTTTTATTTCCGGCAAAACCATTAATCCCCTTTGATTCGTTGCCAGAGATGTAACCAAGCTTTTTTATCCCAATGCATAAAACGGCCTCTTTGGACCACCATCCTGTTCTCATCCGGGAACTGCAGAAAATAATGGAAAACAAATTTACCATCCGGATCTGACCAGCCATTGATCTGTCCGAAACGGAGGTCATTAAATACCAGTTGGCCCTTCCATTTTTCAACAGTATAAAACCCTTGTGAGAA
>JAGWTX010000563.1 GCA_028875955.1 Bacteroidota bacterium
CGGGAAGTAAAACTGATTGATTTTGGCATCTCTTCAAAAATCGATCTCCGGGAAACACATTTAGGTAATCCGGAAAGACTGGAAGGCACCTTAGCCTATAATTCTCCGGAACAGACAGGCCGCATGAACCGGGTAGTTGATTACAGAACGGACCTGTATTCCATGGGTGTCATGTTTTATGAAATGTTATCCGGCCAACTACCCTTTCCGATAACGGATGCGATGGAACTGGTGCACAGTCATATCGCCATCACTCCTACCCCCGTTTGCATCATCAACCCATCCATACCCAAACCGATTTCCGATATCATCGATGTGCTTTTGTCAAAAAACGCGGAAGACCGTTATCAGTCTGCATTGGGTGTAAAACATGATCTTTCCATCTGTCTGGAACAATATGAAAACAACCGAAGGATCAAAAACTTTGCGCTCCGGAAAAATGATTTCTCCGGGAAATTCCAGGTATCGCAGCACTTATACGGAAGGGAAAAAGAGATTCAGTCACTGATCGATGCTTTTGAACGTTGTTCGCAGGGTGCGGTGGAGATGATGCTGGTAGCAGGTTACTCCGGAACCGGAAAATCTGCCATGGTAAGAGAAGTGCATAAACCCATTACCAAAAAACGTGGTTATTTCATCGGTGGAAAATATGACCAGTTTCAGCGGGCAGTACCCTATTACGCCATCCTGCAGGGCTTTGGTGATTTTGTCAGCATCCTGCTTACCGAAAAGGAGGAAAAACTGTCAAGGCTCCGGGAAGAAATTTTAAATGCCGTTGGCGCTGAAGGAAAAGTATTGACAGACCTGATTCCCAATCTGGAACATATTATCGGCATTCAACCCGAAGTACCTGAGATTGGCGGAACGGAATCGCAGAACCGGTTCAATTATGTTTTCAGGAAATTTGTAAAGGCGATCGCCACCAGGGAACATCCCCTGGTCTTGTTCATTGATGATCTTCAGTGGGCCGATTCAGCCTCGCTGAACTTACTGGATGTCTTATTAACGGATCTGCATATCAGTCATTTCCTTTGTATCGGTGCCTACCGGGATAATGAAGTAACCGCATCGCATCCCTTTATCATTACCAAAAACAGCCTGGAAACAAAAGGGGCAAAAGTCTGTACCGTTACCATTGGTAATCTATCGAAACCGAATGTAAAAGAACTGATCGACGGTTCTGTGAACATATCCGGTGAAGACACGCATTCGCTTACCGATCTTGTCTATGAGAAAACGCAGGGGAATGCTTTTTTTGTCAACCAGTTCCTGAAATCCCTGTACCAGGAGCAACTGCTAAGTTTCAATTTTACCCTGCATCGCTGGGAGTGGAATATCCAAAAAGTAAGGGAGCAGAATATTACAGACAATGTTGTGGAACTGATGGCAGGAAAGATCCTGCGTCTACCCACAGAAACACAAAAGGTCATGAAGCTGGCGGCCTGTATCGGCAACGTGTTTGATATAGCCACCCTGGCGGTCATTTATCAAAAAAATGAGGCGGAAACCAGCCAGGATTTCTTTGAGGGTCTGCGGGAAGGGCTTTTGGTGCCTTCCGGAGACAAAGTTCGTTTTTCCCATGACCGGATACAGCAGGCCGTTTATTCACTCATACCGAATTCGGAAAAGAACCAGGTACACTTAAGCATCGGCAAACTGATGCTGTCAGAAATCGCCACGGAACAACAGGAGGAAAAACTATTTGATATCGTTAACCAATGGAATTTGGGAAAGGATATCCTCAGTTCTGCCGAAGAAAAGGAACTTCTGGCGAGACTGAATCTTCGCGCAGGGATCCGAGCAAAACAAACTTCCGCTTTCAAACCGGCTTTTGACTATTTCGAAACGGGTATCCAACTATTGCAACAGGATCCCTGGCTCAACCAATATGAACTCTGCCGCGATCTATACACCCATGCAACCGAAGCTGCCTATCTGAATGCCGATTTTGCGGTGATGGACAAAATGTATAAAGCCGTTTTGTCAAATGCCCGGGACCTGCTCGAAAAAGTAAAGCCATACGAGATCAGGATACTCGCTTATAAAGCCGAAAACAAATTACTGGATGCGATACAAACAGGACTGGAAGTGCTGTCGCAACTGGGTGAAAAATTTCCCGCCAGGCCAGGCATGCTGCATGTAATGACAGACCTGGTAAAAACCAAGATCAAACTGGGCAGAAAAAATAACGAAACGCTTCAGGCCTTACCCGTCATGGAGAATGAATATAAGATTGCGGCGATGCGGATCATGGCGGATATTGCATCCTCCAGTTATTGGGCTACGCCCACC
>JAGWTX010000019.1 GCA_028875955.1 Bacteroidota bacterium
GGTTTCTTGAAAAACCTGTTTTGAAATAATAGTATGACGATGACCCCGGAAGAAATGGAAGCATCTGCTATATTGAAAACGGGACGGAAGAATTCAAAATCGTCGCCACCTACCAGTGGCATCCAGGCCGGAAAATGGGTATTGCTGATCAGCGGGAAATACAACATATCCACAACTTTACCGTGCAGGATTCCCGCGTAGCCTCCGCCTGGTGGAAACAAGCGGGCCAAGTTCTGTGAGAAAGGGTTGCTGGCTTCAAAAATCAATCCGTAGAATAAACTATCGATCAGGTTACCCAGTGCACCGGCATAGATGAGCGCGGCACAAATGATAAAACCCTTGTGGTATTTTTTCCGGATAAAGTCCCTTAATAAAAAGCTGCCCCAGATAACGGCCACCAACCTGAATAAAGTGAGTATGATCTTCCCGAATCCGCCACCAAATTTCCAGCCCCAGGCCATGCCTTCATTTTCTACAAAATGTAAACGGAACCAATTGCCTACAATCTTGTGTTCCTCACCGGCATAAAAATTCAATTTGATATAAAATTTCAAAGCCTGGTCGGTGAAGATGATCAGTAGAATCAGAAAAATAACTTGTCTTGCTTTCACTGCATGGTTTTTATGGTGGGCAAAGATAGGATTTGAGCCGCAAGGGCTCAAGGGGTTTTGAAAAGTTTACATTTTTGTTTTATTCTTCGAGATACACCCTTTTGACCCGCTGGCTGATACCCGTCATCACTTCATAGGCAATCGTTTCAGACCAGGCTGCCACCTGCTCAATGGGCAGGTTTTTCCCGAATATCTCAACAATCCCTCCTTCCTTTAGATCCGGAATGCCGGTTACATCCAGCATTGTCATATCCATACACACCTGTCCGATCACCGGGGCCAGTTTACCCTGAACATACATTTTACCCCTGCCCAATCCCAGCTTACGGCTAAATCCATCTGCATAACCGATTCTTACCGTTGCTATCAGGCTATCTTTTAACACCACACCCTTCCGGCCATAACCGATGGTTTCTCCGGCTTTCACTTTTCGTAGCTGGGCGATGGTAGATTTTAATGTGGCTACGGTTTCCAGTTGCATACCCTTACCCTCTGCCACATCAACCCCGTATAAACCAATACCCAGACGCACCATATCAAACTGGTACTCCGGATTCCGGTGGATCGCAGCCGTGTTGGCAATATGTTTTATGAAATTATAGCCCAGTCTGTTCTCCAATTCTGTGCAGGCCTGCCGAAATAAACCCACCTGGTGTTGCGTGAATCCGTCCTGTTCAGCTGATTCACTTGCTACCAGGTGACTGAAAACCGTTTTTACCGCCATTGTCTGGTGCGCGCGAAGCATGCCTGATAGTTGAACTACATCTTCGGGTTCAAAACCCAGACGGTTCATTCCTGTATTGATCTTGATATGAACCGGGAACTGCTGGATTCCCTGCTGGTCAAGATAATGGTGAAAAGCCGTATAGATCGGGAAGGAATAGATTTCAGGTTCCAGGTCATAACTCACCAGTGAATCAAAACCGGCTTCCTCCATATTCATCACCATGATGGGCAGGCTGATTCCTGCTTTTCTCAATTCTACGCCTTCGTCCGCATAGGCTACGGCCAGGTAATCCACTTTATGAAACTGCAGGATGCGGGCTATTTCCGCACTCCCGCTGCCATAGCTGAAAGCTTTCACCATGGCCATCAAACGGGTGCTGGGGGCCAGACGGTTCTGGTACTCCTTCAGGTTATGCACCATGGCCGATACATTGATTTCCATCACGGTCTGATGTACTTTCTGTTCAAGCCAGACAGAGATCCGTTCAAAGGAAAATACACGTGCTCCTTTTACTAAAATATATTCATCCCTGAAAGACTGGCTGTTGATGTCAGCCAAAAAGTTTTCGGTGGAGGGATAAAACCTGGCATCGAGATCAGGCGCTTCTTCCGCAAACAGGTTTTGATGTCTGATCATCGAGGGGCCGATGCCGATAAAACGCCGGATCCCTCTTTCGGTAACCTGTTTGGCAATCTCACGATACAGGACGTCTTCAGAAAGACCGGATTCCGGAACGTCTGAAAGAATCAATGTGGTTTTTTGCTTACCAGCCTGCTGCTGCAGAAAATCCAGCGCCAGTGTAAGCGATACGAGGTCATTGCTGTAACTGTCGTTGATGAGATAACAGTTGTTGATCGCTTTTTTTAATTGCATCCGCATATCAACCGGCTCAAGGACCTGCAAACGTTCCTGAATGACGGATATTGAATAACCCATTGCTAACATGACTGTACAACAGGTAAGTGAATTATCAATGGAAATGCGGTCTGTAAACGGAATGGTAAGGGTAAAATTTTGAGACTGGTAACACAGGCTCACCTGTGTTTGCAAAGACGCTTTTTTCTCTTCCTTTACCAACAGGGTAGCCCCTTCCTCCCTGCTCCAGGAAACCATCTGCGCATTTACCGGAAACAGTTGCCTGTCTCTGCCTTCGGGAAACAAATGATTTTGCAAACCATCCTTGGCATATACAAGTGTATCTGCGTTTGTGAACAGTTGAGACTTCTCAATGGCTTTTTGTTGTTGGTCTTTGAAACCGGGGTTATGTGCTTCCCCCAGATTGGTAAAGACACCGATAGTGGGTTGTATGATTGCAGCCAATGCAGACATTTCACCGGCAGTGGAAATACCCGCTTCAAAAATGGCCAGCGTATGTGTTTCATTCATTTGCCAGACACTTAAGGGCACACCTATCTGTGAATTGTAACTTCTGGGACTTCGGATGATCTGATAATCCTTTTGCAATAACTGGTACAACCATTCTTTTACGATGGTCTTGCCATTGCTGCCGGTAATTCCAATGACCGGTATCTGAAACTGGTTCCGGTGATGTTTTGCCAGCAATTGCAATGCTTTCAAAACCACCTGCACTTTCAGGAAAAGAGCACCCGGAAAACCGGATACATCAAAACCCTCTCTTACCACAAAACAGCGGACACCTCTTTCGTAAACCTCCCTGATAAAATCATGTCCATCCCTTCGCGGCCCTCCGATGGCAAAAAAAAGCGAGTGTTCCGGGAAAACAATTTTACGGCTGTCTGTGAGCAGGTATTGAATAATAACAGGTGGGGTTGAATCTGTTTCAACCTGCAGAATGCGGGCGATATCCTGAATGGTGTAAGTCAAATCATTGCTTTTATAGGGATCCGTCTTTCACATCTTCCGGTATGTTTTTTTTATTGGCGAAGATGGAATAAAAGACAGACCCTGAAATACACAGAACGATAATACCGAGGGATAGGAATACCTGGCTTGTTTTATCGATCCATTGGTTCAAAAAATGTTCACCCAGCATTTTTACGCCTATGAATACGAGTACAATGGCGATTCCCTGCTGAAGATAATCGAATTTGGTAACGGCACCCCGCAGCAGGAAGAAGAGGGAACGCAATCCCAAAACGGCAAAAATATTCGAGGTATAGATCACCATCGGGTCTTTTGAGATCCCCATGACAGCCGGGATGGAATCCAGTGCAAAAACCAGATCAATGGCTGCGAGCAGGATCACGACCACAAACAAGGAAGTATATACCGGTTTCCCGTTTTCACGGTAGATATATTTCCCGTTACCATCATGGTCTGCCAGCGGTAGAAATCTTTTCAGGAACCGGTATACTCTGGACTCATGGGGATCAAACTCCTCCTCATCTCCACCTGTGAACATTTTGTATCCGGTATACACCAGAAAGACCCCGAACAGATAGAGTATCCATTCAAATTTTGCAACCAGTGCAACGCCTACGGTAATAAAGATCACCCGGAAAAGGATGGCCATCAATATCCCGATAAGCAGCACCCTTGGATAATGCTTTTCCTTTACGGAAAAAGATGTGAATATGAGAATGAAGACAAATATATTATCGATACTCAGGCTCCATTCCATCAGATAGGCGCTTAGAAATTCGAGTGCAGTCTGTGGTCCGTTGGTTATGGTTAGTTTTCCTGCCTGCAGGTTTTCCCGGGAAAGCGAGGGCCCTTCTATCCACAGGAAAAGGAAAAACAACAATGCCAGTCCTACCCAGAAAGCCGTCTGTACCAATGCCTGTTTGATGCTGATGGTCTTGTTTTTTTTACTCAGCAAACCCAGGTCAAATGCCAGTGCAATGATCAGGATCACCCCAAAAACCAGATATACGATCTCGTGTGTAGACATACGGAAGTTTCAAAGCTAAAGGTAAACAGACCGGAAGTTAGTTATTAAGACTGGTATTTATTTTTTCGGCGCCACTGAAAAAAGATACCGGCCAGGACCACCAGCACGATGGGTAATACAATGTTGATCAATTGCCAGCGGGTTTTCTGTTCGGCCACTTTTGCCTTATCGAGTAACCGGAGAATAATATCCTTGTTCCTGCTTTCGAATAATCCGTTTTTATTAACGAGATAATCTATCGAATTCAATAGGAACTCACGGTTGGCAAACCGGTAATTTTCAAAGGGGATCAAACCCATGGGTAGCGGACCGGCGGTCTTACTGATGGCATTGGTAACAATATCTGCATCCGATACCACGATCTGTTTAGAAGGCTTACCGGCTGTAGACAGATAAGGTTTACCGGTATATTTTTTCACAGAATCCATCATGGCCTGTGAAATCCGGTTTTGAAAAAGAGAGGTGAATTTTCCCTCCAGTAAAACCGCAACCGGAATATAGCTTTTTGTAAAACTCATCAGGTCTTCATCGGATTTCACGCTATTGATGCTGACAATGGCGGGAGAACTGATTCTCCGGCTGTTGGTATCGGAAGCAAGCAGGATGGTCTTATCAATCCCCGGGGCTTTAACGGTATCAATACTCGAAGGGAAAATCGGCAATACCCTGTCCAGATTTTTTGAGATCGGGTTGTCACTGTGTGTAGCCAGAAATGGATAATAGGGCCAGGGGATCCTTTGCATTTTCGGACTGCCATCCGGATTGGTTCCGATAACAATGGGGATCTTGGAACAGTTGAGATCCTGCACCAGGTCCGGGTTGATCCTTACTCCGTAACGGAACAGGATATCATCCAGGTTCAGCCCCCTGTCGTAGGCGGTATATTCTGCCTGACTGCGCATCAGGCTATCCAGTTCGGCATGTAACTTATCAATAAACCAGATGATCTTGCCACCCTGCATCACATACTGGTCCAGTTTCAGTTTGTCTTCATCGGTAAAAGGCTGTGTTGGTTTAACGATCATCAATGCATCAATGATACCCGGATCGGGATATCCCTGTTTCAGGTCAAACACTGCCAACCGGTATTCATTGCGGAGACTTTCTCCCAGGTCATTTACGGTAAAATCCGTGGGTTCGCCATTGCCTACTGCATAGGCCACAGTGGGTACGTATTTCCGGGTGAGTTTATCGATCGCATCGGCAAATTTAAATTCGAGCAGGGCTTCCGCAGCATTGCGGGTGGCTTCCACATCTTCCTGCGGTGCATTGTCATTGATCACATTATACTGCTTATACACTTTCCGGCTACTGCGCAGGTCTACCGCGATGGGTTTCTGGTTTTTCCGGAAACTTACCAATGCGGAAGGGATGATCAGCTGATTGGTTTCTTTCTCGGTTTGTGCAGAAACATTATTCTCAAACACCACACCCAGGCGCGAAAGGCTGTCATAGAGCCTGACTTTTGCCGTATCGTTGGTTATATCCGCACCCGGTTTTTCAAAACGTACCTGGATATGATTCCCTGACAGGGAGCGGAAATCTTCCAGCATATCCCTGGTGGCGATACTTAACTTTTTATAATCAGCAGGAAGATCACCCGTCAGGAATACCTGTATGGTAATCACGCTATCCAGCCCCTTCAGCAACTGTTTGGTTGGCTGGGTAAGACTGAATCTTTTTTCTGCCGTCAGATCTAACCGGAAAAAGAAAAATGTGGAGAGATAAAGCACGCAAAGGAATAAGGCAATCACACCCCAAAGCCTATTTTTATGTTGCCAGAATCTGCGCATGTGTTACCGGATTATCTTTTGGTTAGGTTGCGTTGGGTGATGAATAGGAAAATACCGATGATGCCGGCAAAATAAACCAGGTCCCTGCTGTCCACCACCCCCCTGCTGATACTCCTGTAATGAAAGTCAATCCCCAGCATTTCAATATAATAATCCAGACCGGCATGAAATACGGGGAGTTTGCTCATGGCTTCAAAACCATTGTATAATAAAAAACAGGTGAATGCGCCGGCCATAAAAGCCACCACTGTATTCTGGGTATAACTACTGGCGGCAATGCCGATGGAGGTAAATACCGCACCCAATAAAACCAGGCCCAGATAACTACCCATGGTTGCCCCCATATCAATTCCGCCGGTTACACTCAATGCCTGAACGGATACTGCATACATCAGGGTGGGTAACAATGCCGTTACCACAATCAGCAGCGCGCCAAAAAATTTCCCGCCTACAATCTGAACCGGCGTAAGCGGAAGGGTTTTTAATAATTCAAAAGTGCCCGTCTTATATTCATCTGCAAGGCTACGCATGGTGATGGTGGGAATCAGGAATAACAGGATCCAGGGTGCCAGGTTGAAAAAACTGCCCAGGCTGGCATACCCGAAATCAAGAATACTGGTATCCGGAAAAACAAAGAGAAACAACCCGTTCAGGAGCAGAAAGACCACGAGTGCGATATAACCGGTAAGGCTGCTGAAAAACTGTTGCCATTCCTTTTTGCAGATCATCCACATCTGTCAAAACTAAATGTTCTTGGTCATTCACCCTAAGACAGACAGTTTTTTAGCGCTACTTTATGGATTTTCTCACATTTGGCATCTGATTATAAAATCTTACCATGAAACTAAAATTCTCCCTGCTTTTGATTTGCCTTTTTTGCATTGGCCTTTTCAGCGAAGCCCAGACAGCAAAAAAGAAAGCAACAAAACCTGCCACAGAATCCAATGTGGAAGAAGAAATACCCGTGACGGTTACCAATACCAGGCGTAAGCATCATCTGCCGCCTCCTCCGCCGCCTCCTATCATAAAAAAAGACAAACCGCAGCCACCACCTGCTCCACCCAAGGTGGAAAAAGTGAAATTTGTGCCGCCGGTTATCAAAAAAGACAGACCGGCACCGCCACCGCCACCCCCGGCAAAACCCGATCATACAAAATTACCCGTTCCGCCTACCCCCGAAACACCGCCTGTGCCGGAAGATATCGTCTGATTACCATGCACACAGGTGTCTGGATCACCCCTGTTTGCGGAAAAGGGTAGCATAAAAAAGGCCGGAGTAAACACTCCGGCCTTTACAACAATCTTATTATCGTTTGTTCAGACGGCAAAACTCTCACCGCAGCCACAGCTTCTGCTGGCATTCGGGTTATTGAAATAGAATCCCTTGCCATTCAAACCATCACTAAAATCCAGTTCCGTATTTACGAGGTATAAAAAACTTTTCAGATCGGTAACCACTTTTATACCATTGTCCTCAAAAACCTGGTCCATGGGTTTGATCTCATTATCAAAGTCAAGCTTATAACTCAACCCGGAACAACCTCCTCCCACAACACCCACGCGCAGGAAATAGGAAGCATCACCGGTTACCCCGGCGTCTTCCATCAGCTGAAGGACTTTCTTCTTCGCCTTATCACTTACGTATATACTGTTTTCTGTTGCTACCATGTTTTCCGATTAGCGGGAAATGGAATAAGGATAGTAACAATCCCGATCCATCCTCCGTCAATTAATGTATTCTTTCTTCAAAAACCAATTCTTCCAGACCGTTCTTTTTACGATAGTCGTTGATGGCCGATTTGATGGCATCTTCTGCCAGCACGGAACAGTGAATCTTTACCGGGGGAAGATTGAGTTCCTCCACCAGATCCATGTTATCGATCTGTACGGCTTCGTCTACGGTCTTGCCTTTTAACCACTCAGTTGCGAGAGAAGAAGAAGCAATGGCGGATCCACAACCAAAGGTTTTGAATTTTGCATCGGTGATCATACCGGTAGCGTCATCCACTTCGATCTGCAAACGCATTACATCGCCGCATTCCGGTGCACCTACCAAACCGGTACCTACGTTCTTCTTCGACTTATCCAATGTACCTACGTTCTTTGGATTGCTATAGTGGTCGATCACTTTTTCTGAATATGCCATAGTTGAAGTTTTGAAAATTAAAATAATTTGAAAATTTAGTGGGATGCCCACTCAATTTTATCCATATCCACACCCTCTTTGAACATTTCCCAAAGCGGACTCATATCACGCAGTTTTAAAACGGTATCGCTTACCGCTTTAATGGTATAGTCGATCTGTTCTTCGGTGGTAAAACGACCCAGTCCGAAACGGAGCGAACTATGCGCCAGATCATCACCCAGACCCAGGGCTTTCAACACATAACTGGGTTCCAGTGAAGCCGATGTACAGGCAGAACCGGAAGAAAGTGCGATGTTTTTATTAAAGCCCATCAGCAGACCTTCCCCTTCCACATATTTGAAAGAGATATTGGTAACATGCGGTAAGCGGTGTTCACGGTTTCCGTTCACATAAGCTTCTTCGAGTTGCAACAGGGCATTTTCGAGTTTATCCCGAAGTTTACTCAGACGGGCTGCATCTTCAGCCATTTCCAGTCTGGCGAGCTCACAGGCTTTCCCAAAACCCACAATACCGGGTACATTCAGGGTACCGCTGCGCATGCCCCTTTCATGACCGCCGCCATCCATCTGTGCCGTAACCTTTACCCTTGGATTTTTTCTGCGAACATACAATGCACCGATTCCTTTGGGACCATACATTTTATGTCCGGTGAATGCCATGATATCGATTCCGTCCTTGTTTACATCAACCGGTATTTTTCCGACTGCCTGTGTGGCATCCGAGAAAAACAGGACCCCGTGTTTCCTGGCAATAGCACTGATCTCCCTGATGGGTTGAATCACGCCGATTTCATTATTCGCATACATCAGGGCAATCAGAATGGTAGTTGGCTTTATGGCGGCTTCCAGTTCTTTGAGGTCAATCAGTCCGTCCGCTTTCACTTCCAGATAGGTAACTTCCCCACCCATGCGTTCGAGGTGTTTACAGGTATCCAGAACGGCTTTGTGTTCAGTGGTGCAGGTGATGATATGGTTACCCTTGCTGGCATACATTTCAAAAACCCCTTTGATACCCAGGTTATCGCCTTCGGTGGCGCCGGATGTGAAAATGATCTCTTTCGGATCGGCACCAATCAGTTTTGCTACCTGTTCACGCGCATAATCCACGGCTTCCTCCGCCTCCCATCCAAATGGGTGGTTACGACTGGCCGCGTTTCCAAAATGTTCCGTAAAATACGGTATCATCGCTTCCAGTACGCGGGGATCCATGGGCGTAGTGGCATTGTTATCGAGGTAAATAGGTAATTTCAACATATACACAAATAGTTTATAATCTCTACTAACACAAAGTTACTGCATAAGGTTCTATAATTTTGGACAGGTAGGAGGCTTCCATTTGTTTTTCCGAATTTCGTAAAGGGTTAATATTAAAAAAAGACATATGTTAAGAGTTGAGCATATTGGCATTGCTGTAAAGGATTTTCAACAGGCGGTTCCGCTCTATGAAAAACTGCTGAATACCCCCTGTTACCAGGTGGAAACTGTTGAAACTGAACAGGTAAATACCGCTTTTTTCCGCCAGGGTGAAACCAAGATCGAATTACTGCAAAGCCTGGACCCGGATGGGGTCATAGCCAGGTTTATTGAAAAAAAGGGTGAGGGTATCCATCATATTGCTTTTGAAGTATCGGATATCCGGGCCGAAATGGCCCGTTTACAGGCGGCCGGGTTCAAATTGCTTCATCCGGATCCAAAACCGGGAGCCGATAACAAATGGGTTTGTTTCCTGCATCCGAAAGACGCCAATGGGGTGTTGGTTGAGCTTTGCCAGGAGAGAAAGGATCTGTAAAGGAAAACTTTATGGGCATTCAGGCATGCCTTCCGAAATAAAGGATCGCCAGTATGCCGATGAGCAGAATGCTTCCGAAGAGGATGGCTTTTTTCCTGAGCTGGAATTTGAATTTATCGTCGGTCATACCAATCCCAATTTTTCAACGGCAACCTGGGCGGCCACCTGGCTGGCATCTTTTTTATTATAGCCCTTTCCATAGGAAAGCAGTTCCCCATCCAGCATGGCATTGATGGTAAACAACCGGCGGCTGCCTTCCATTTTTTCTTCCGCCAGTTCAAAACTGAGGGTCTTGCCATTCTTATTTGCCCAGCCGATGAGTTTATTTTTCAGATTGATATCAATCATTTCCAGGTCGTCCACAAACATATGCGGGATCACGATCTGGCGCAATACCCAATTCTGGGTTTTCAGATAGCCCTTATCGAGGTAAACCGCACCCACCAGGGCTTCCAGCGTATTGCCAAAAATCTGACTGCCCTTCAGGGCATTGTCGAATTTATTGTAGAAGGTGAGTTTCCGCAAACCCATTTTCAGCGCGATATCATTCAGTTGCTGGCGATTGACCATCTTACTGCGCATTTCGGTCAGAAAGCCTTCGCCTTTGTAAGGGTATCGTTTGAACAGGTAGTCGGCAACCACCGCACTCAGAACGGCATCGCCCAGGTATTCCAGTCGTTCGTTGTTTTCGTCGGGAGTTTCTTTTACACTTCGGTGACTTAAAGCCGTGCGATAGAGGAGTTCATTTCGGGTAGAAATGGCCAATACGTTTTTCAACTGACTGGTAAAAGCAGCATCTTCTCCCTTGCGGAATAATTTTTTAAGGAATTGCACAAACTTAAGCTACATATTTTTTTACAATCACACAAGCATTATGGCCACCAAAACCAAAAGTATTGCTCAATGCTGCACGAACGGTTCTTTTCTGTGGCTGATTGAACGTAAAGTTGAGTTTGGGATCCAGTGTCGGATCATCGGTAAAGTGATTGATAGTAGGCGGTACGATATCGTGTATCACGCTTTGGATACAGGCGATGGCTTCAATGACACCTGCCGCTCCCAGACAATGGCCTGTCATGGATTTGGTGGCACTGATATTGAGTTGGTAGGCATGTTCCCCAAAAACCTCGGTGATGGCTTTGGCTTCCGCACCATCCCCCAATGGGGTAGAAGTGCCATGGGTATTGATGTAATCTATTTCTTCGGGTTGCATACCGGCATCTTTCAATGCCGCAATCATCACATTGCGGGCGCCCAGACCTTCCGGATGAGGCGCTGTTAAATGATAGGCATCCGCAGTGGCACCGCCGCCTGCGATTTCGCAATAGATCTTTGCCCCCCTTTTGATGGCATGTTCGTATTCTTCCAGAACGACTACACCCGCAGCTTCTCCCATCACAAAACCATCCCGGTCCTTGTCATAGGGCCGGCTGGCGGTCTTGGGATCGTCGTTCCTTTCACTCATGGCTTTCATGGCGTTAAACCCACCCACGCCAGCCATGCTGATAACGGCTTCGGAGCCGCCACTCAGGATGATATCCGCCTTACCCAGCCGGATAGTATCGGCTGCAGCGATAATGCCATTGGTGCTGGATGCACAGGCACTAACCACGGCATAATTGGGGCCCCGGAACCCATGTCGCATGG
>JAGWTX010000564.1 GCA_028875955.1 Bacteroidota bacterium
TTACCAAAAAACAACTGGATGATTCACGGTTTGCCCTGTCAACCAGTACCCAACAATTGGAAAACAGCAAAACAGACCTGACCGCTGCGGAAAGCCGGATAGCGGTTTTACAGGCAGGTGTGTTAAAGGCTGAAGCCGGGTTGGATATCAAAAAGGCAAAGATCGAACAGACCAAACTGAAAATTTCCTACACAAAAATATTTGCCCCCCAGGCGGGTAAGATCGGAAAGAAAAATGTTTCGGAAGGCCAGTTTGTACAGGCAGGAACCCCACTGTTCTCCATTGTGAATGATACCACTTACTGGGTGGTTGCCAATTTTAAAGAGAACCAGCTGAAAAAGCTATATCCCGGAAAAGAAGTGGATCTGGAAATCGATGCCTTTCCGGGCGTATCCTTCAAAGGACGGATTGAAAGCCTGAGTGAGGCCACCGGTGCAAAATTCTCCTTATTGCCACCCGATAATGCCAGCGGCAACTTTGTAAAAGTTACCCAGCGCGTACCCGTAAAAATCGTATTTACAGACATCGAAAAATACAAATCCAGGCTTCGTGCCGGGTTAAGTGTTTATGTCGTTGCAGAAACCAAGTAAGCAAACAGCCACATCATCAGTGGTTAAATAAAAAAGAATGGCAACACCAAGAGGATTTGCTAGGGCAATCATTGTACTCACCACCGTTACCGCGGCTGTGATGGAGTTGATAGACACTTCCATCGTAAACGTGGCACTGAGTGACATGAGCGGTAGCCTGGGTGTGAATATCGAAGACATCAGCTGGGTGATCACATCCTATGCGATAGCCAATGTGATCATTATACCCCTCACCGGTTTCCTGGCAGAATATTTCGGAAGAAAAAATTATTATATCGTCTCCATGGTCATTTTCACCGTGGCTTCCTATATGTGTGGACAGTCGAGTAGCCTGGTGGAAATCATTATCTGGCGTTTTATCCAGGGTGTGGGCGGAGGTGCTTTGCTTTCCACTTCCCAGGCCATTTTATTCGATGCCTTTGAACCCCAGGACAGACCCATTGCATCCGGATTATTCGGAATGGGTATTGTATTGGGGCCTACCCTCGGGCCTACCCTTGGAGGGTATATCATTGATCATGCATCCTGGCCCCTGATCTTTATGATCAACATTCCCATCGGGATTCTGGCAACTTTTCTGGCATTTACCTTTATCGACAGAAAAGAAGGGGAAGGGAAAAAGAAAAAACAAATCAAGATTGATTATACGGGTATCCTCTTATTGATGGTGGGTATCGGTTGTCTCCAATATGTACTGGAAAGGGGAGAATCTGAAGACTGGTTCAGCAGCCATATCATACAGGTTACCGCCGTACTGGCTTTTATCGGTCTCGTTGGATTTGTCTGGTATGAACTCAGTATCAAAAACCCCGCAGTTAACCTCCGGGTCCTGGGAAACCGAAACCTGGCATTCACCACCATATTCACCTTCGTGGTTGGATTGGGTTTGTTCACCTCGGTTTTTGTATTCCCGGTGCTGGCGCAGAGAACCCTTGGGTTTACGGCCTATGAAACCGGTTTAACCTTATTGGCCCCTACCCTGATCACAGTCGTCATGATGCCGGTGATCGGCAAGTTAATGAGCAAGGGCGTCTCGCCCATCCCCTTTGTCATAGTCGGATTCCTGTTGTTTGCCGGTTATTCCTGGATGAGTGCGGAGATGAGTCCGGATGTGGGTAAATGGGATTTCTTCCTGCCACTGGCTTTACGTGCCGTGGGAATCAGTATGGTTCAGTTACCCCTGATCAACCAGGCAGTTGCAGGTCTGGAACCCAAGGATTATCCTTCCGGTATCGCCCTCAACAACATGATCCGGCAACTGGGCGGTGCATTTGGAATCGCCATGGCCAATAACTATATCTCACACCAGTATGCACAACACCGCTACGACCTGGTGACAAAAGTTACCGGTGAATCACAAATGTTTCTGGAAAGAAGCCGGACCATCACGCAGGGCATTATTGCCAGATCGGGAGATGTGGCCGGTGCGGGTACCAAGGCCCTGGCTACCATCAACAACCTGGTGGACAGACAATCGTATTACCTGTCTTACCTGGATACCTTCCGGCTGATCACCATCTTTTTTATATTGGTGATCCCGTTGGTGGCATTCCTGAGAGTGAAAAAGAAATCCGCATCAGAAATTGCAGCGGCAATGAAAGCTGCCGCAGATGCCCATTGATTTGAAAACAAACAAAAACAAAAACCGGTCTGGTAGTTTCAAAAAATGATACCTGCCAACCGATCA
>JAGWTX010000565.1 GCA_028875955.1 Bacteroidota bacterium
GTATTTTTTACCTGGTATCCTGTAAACAAAAAACAGATTATAAAAAGATTACGCATGACCCGCTTTTCTATACGAATGCGATGCATGAGCTCAACTATGTAATTATCTACGATATTTTCACACCCCCGGTGGCTTCGCGTGTATTTGCCTACTCCAATATGGCTGCCTATGAGGTTTTGGCCAAAGAGGGAAAACATTTTGTGTCCCTGGAGGGTAAGGTAAAAGGTTTAAAGAATATTCCCGATCCCAAGTCGCCGGCATCCATTGACTATCCCTTTGCATCAGTGATTGCCATGTTAAAAGTGGGGGAAGCACTTACCTTTTCCCATGATAAAATGAAAACAGTCACCGATTCCCTGATGAAAGTGGTTAAGGAAACCAATATGAGTGCGGATATGTATAATTCTTCATTGGCCTATGGACAACAGGTGGGTGACTCCATATTGTCCTGGAGCAAATCCGATAATTATGCACAAACCCGGGGCTCGCAGTTTACAGTTAGTCATCTGGAAGGACATTGGATTCCCACCCCTCCAGGATATTTTAATGCAGTAGAACCCCTGTGGATGACCATCCGTTGTATTGCCATGGATTCATCCAATGAAATTCCCGTTCCCGGTCCGCCGCCTTTTAGTAAACAACCCGGATCTGCCTTTTATAAAATGGTGAAACAGGTAATGGACACAACAGCTACCCTGGATACCACCAAGAAATGGATCGCCAATTTCTGGGATTGCAACAGCTTTAAGTTGCATGTGCAGGGGCATGTCATGTTTGCCACCAAAGCCATGACCCCTCCCGGCCACTGGATGGAAATTACCGGAATCGTTTCTCAGAAAGAGAAAGCCGATTTTTACAAAACCGTTTATTCCTACACAGGTGTATCGATCGGTATGTTTGACGCCTTTATCGCTTCCTGGTATTGTAAATACAAATACGACCTGATCAGGCCGGAAACCTTTATCAATAAATACATTGACCCAAACTGGATGCCCTATCTGCAAACACCTCCTTTCCCTGAATACAACAGTGCCCATTCCACCATATCCAGTTCAGCAGCTACCATTTTGGGCCGGATCTATGGTCCGCAGGTCGCTTTCCGGGATTCTTCGGAAAGAAACTGGGGCTGGCCGGACCGGAGTTTCCAATCGCTGGATAATGCAGCCATGGAAGTTTCCATGAGCCGTTTTTATGGCGGAATCCATTACCTGCCTTCTGTTTTAGATGCCTATGAACAAGGGAAGAAGCTGGGCAATATTGTGGTTGACAGATTGTTATTGACCAAGCAGGGGGAATACAATTAGCGTATTGGTGAATTAGCGCATTGGCGTTTTAGCGCATTAGCGCATTGGGTTTGCAGGTTGCGCAATGAGGTATATTGATTCAGTAGGAAATAATCCCCAAATCGCAGCGAAGCGAAGATCCCGCGAATAGCGGGAAGCCAACAGCCAACAACCAACTCAGGAATCCTTTTTCGGATACACTCTTTTCTTAAAAAAAGGCGGGCCAATATGGAGAGTGGGCTCCGGCTTTGTTTTTTTATTGGTAAGACCAGGCGCTTGGTATTCTGTATAATAGATCTGCAGCAAGATCACAAAATAGGAAATGATCAGCGGGCCAAAAACCAAACCGGTTATTCCAAAATAGTTGATACCAATGATCACACCCAGCACTGTAATGACGGGATGAACATTCGCCATTTGTCTTGCCAACACAAAACGGACAATATTATCCATACTGCTCAGGACAACCAACCCCCAGGACAACACAAAAAATCCCTCCCAGGTCTGGTTGATGGCTAACAGGTAAATGCCTATGGGAATCCAGATCAGTCCCGTACCGACAATGGGAATGATCGAAGCAATGCCAGTCAAAATCCCCCAAAATCCGGCTTCGGGAATACCCGCAATCAGATAAGAGATGTACCCAATGCCTCCCTGAACCAGGGCAATCAGCGGTACGGCTACCGCATTGCTGAAAGTCTGGGCTTTTAACTCATGCCCGAAACGCTCTATCTTATTTCGTTTGAATGGAAGATACCTGATGATGGCGGCTTCCATCCGATTGATATTGATGATCATGAAATAGAGAAAGAAATACATCATCGTAATGGAACCGATCAAATTCAAACCCTGGTTCAGCAGCGAGGAAATAAAATTGCCGATAAACGATTGTACCTGTGTGATATTCTGCTGGGAAATAAGCGTAAAATGAAACCGCTCCTTTAGTAAAGCATCCAGTTTCTGCAGCGGTTCGATAACG
>JAGWTX010000566.1 GCA_028875955.1 Bacteroidota bacterium
TATTGGCCAGAGAAACTCCTTCCCTGATCAGCTGTTCAACCGAAACTTTTTGCAGGTGAAGCGGGGTTTCCCTGATAAAATCCAGAAAATCGTCAAAGATCTCAGAAGCCTGTTCGCCACATACATCAATCATATCCAGCCATTGGCTGCTGACGCCTTCAGAACGGAGACAGGAGGTCAATACCGGAATGTTTTTTATGGGTGACCTGAGATCGTGCATCAGCATACTCAGCGCCTTTCCCACTGCAGAGAGCTTTTCTTTCTGTATCAGTTCTTCATACAACTGGATGTTCCGGATGGCTTTGGCCGCATTTTGCACAAATAGTTTTAGCAGATAAAGCTTTTCGGTTTTGAGACGCTGGTTTTTATTGAGAACGGCAAAAATGGAATAGTCTTCCAGCTTTACAAATACCAGTTCATCTTTCTGTATAACTTCTTCTTTTTGGATGGTGGCTGATGAGATAATTGCGGATAATTTATTGATGTTGATCCCGTTTTCCAGTGTGCCGATAGAAAACAATTGCTGGTATTCATGGGTATCCAGCAGTTTTCCCAATACAGCCACATCACTTCCGATATACATGGCCAGCTGATCGAGGATGTTTTGCAAAAGAGAGTTCAAATGTGTTTCTGACAGGCTGATACTGGAAACAACCGAAATCAGTTTTTCCAGGTTCCTTAGTTTGTTATAATCATTCACAGCCTTGGTGGCCAGTTGCAGGATTTCTTCGGAAGCATACGGCTTACAATGGTAGCCCACATTCTGTCCGATTGCAGCAACGATCTCATCAATCGACTTATCGCTATAAGCGGTAATAATAATGATCTCTGCCTTCGTATCCACTTCCCGGATATGGAGTGCTGTTTCCAAACCATCCCATCCCGGCATTCGCATATCTAAAAAAACAACGGCATAGGGATTGTCCGCTGCCACAGCTTTTTTGATTTTTTCCACACCCTCCATCCCATTGATGGCCGAATCAACATGAAAGACGGGAATGTTATCGTTGTTAAGACCAGTAAGTATGCTTTCCTCCGTTTCATCATCAAATAAAACCGAAGCCGCACCTGAGATCTTTTCACTTTGCTTCTTTTTGGCAGGCACCAGTATCTCCTGGATATTCTCCCTAACGAAGGCTTCATCATCAATGATCAGAACACGTGTGTTGATGTTTTCCATACGATTTTCGGTTTGGGTCATGTTTGCTGATAAAATATGATTTCTGATCTTGCTCCCTTGCCGGGTCCGTCACTGGTTATTGAAAAGGATCCGTTATGGCTCTCGATAATTTTTTTACAATTCACCAGACCCAGACCGGATCCTTCCTGTTTGGTGGTAAAGCCCCTTGTTAAGAGTCCGGAGCCGGTTACCTCATCAAATCCCATCCCATTGTCTTCTACGGTTACCCGGATCATTTCATCGGCTGAAGCCAGATGTACCCGAATGTTTTTTTCATTTATGTCACTATTGGAAAATGCCTCCATCGAATTTTTGAGCAGGTTCAGGAAAACCTGCATCAGTTGTGTTCTGTCTCCCTTGATTTTTGGCGACAGCACAGGGGCCTCCAGTTGAAAGGCGATACCCTTTTTTTCCATAGTTCCCTGTAACATCGAATAGGCATCCTGTATTACACTCCGGAGATTTACAGGCAGTCTTTCAGCACTCTGTCCGCTTACATACTGCCGCTGTATGTTCAGGATCTCCTGTATATGAGATATGATATGTTGCTGGTCAGCAATGGAATTTCTGATATCCCCGATCTGTTTTTTTTCATTTGTGATCACTCCATCCAGCAAATCGATCACCGCCTGTCCCCTTGCATCCCCGAGGGCGGAAAATAGGGCCGTTTTGTTTTTCTCAACAAATAATTTCAATTTTTCCAGCATACCGGTTTCGTTCTGTTCAATGAGAGACCGGATCCTGGAGGTATGGGTACCAAATCCTACCACAGCATTCCCTATATCGTGTAACACACCTGAAGCGATTTCAAATTTGCTTTGTTCGACCGCCTTATCCAGCAAACTCTGGTTCAGTTGTTTTTCCCTGAGATGACTTTCCGTGATATCATCGAAAATATACATCAGACTCGCAGTATCCAGTTTGTTGATGGTAAACAGAAAATGACGGGATTCCGGATTCCCTTCGGTATTGTTTACAGCAACTTCTATCCGATGCTGATTCACCACTATTCCGGAGTCCGGGGTAAAACCAGCCAGCGGTTTTCGTAAATCAGGTGCGATGATATCCA
>JAGWTX010000567.1 GCA_028875955.1 Bacteroidota bacterium
CTTCTGATGCCAGGTATTCGGTATTAATATCGTCTGCTTGAAAAGTGATACTGTCTTTTGCAGTGCGGGTAAGTTTTACCCCCATATCAGCCAGGAGTTCGATCAACAGGTTCACATCCAGGATATCGGGGATATTGGAGATCTGTATGGGTTCGGTTGTAAGCAAAACGGCAGACAGGATCTGCAGCGCTTCATTCTTGGCACCCTGTGGTACGATCTCTCCCTTTAACCTGTTTCCGCCGATAACTTCAAATGAACTCATGCTGTATGATTTGTAAAAGATGGGTAATTCCGTTCTTACTACGAATATAGTTTACTGTCAGAATTGTTGGCGTGTTTATCTCTGCGATCCGGCTAATAAAAAACACCGGACGAGTCCGGTGTTTTTTGAAAAAGGTATGGGGTTACACGCTGCTTAATAACGTTTCTTGAACTGTCCGCCCCTGCTGTCAGGGCGACCGCCATTGTTGTTGCGGTTATTGCCGCTGCTGTTTCCATTGTTATTGTTCCTGCTGCGGGTGTTGCCGCTATTGTTGTTGCGGTTATTATCGCGTTGTCCGCCGCCACCGCCGCGGTTATTACCCCGGCCACCGAAATTCTGCTGCCAGCGTCCACCACCACTGCGGGGGTATTCGTCGCGTTCGAAATTCTGGTTGCGGTGCTTGATATAGGGGGTATTGCTGAATTCGAGCTCACCACCGGTTATGCTGTTCAGTTCGGTACGGATGGTATCATCATGCACCAGTTCCTTGTGCCAGTTGCTGTAGGCCAGCTTCATATAATAAGCGATAGCATGCGCAAAACCGGCTTTTTTCTCGGGATCTTCCTCTTTCAACGCCTTATCGATCACCACTTCCAGGTTCTTACCCAGGTGGGCATATTTGGGGTGCCGTTTGGGATAAGGAAGCGGATCGGGTTTTAATTTATAGGTTTCCTTCTGTGGTATCGGGTAAGGACTATCCAGTTCCAGTTTAAAATCGCTGATAAAGAAAAGGTGGTCCCAGAGCTTATGCCGGAAGTCTTCCACATTCTTCAGGTGCGGATTCACAAAACCCATCAGTTCAATCACACAATGCGCCTGTTGCTGCCTTTTTTCCTTGTCCTCAATGGTCAGCAGGTACTCCACCATTTTTTGTACATGGCGGCCATATTCCTTCATGCCCAGGTGATTTCGTTCCGTATTGTATTCCATAAAATTGTTCATCTTCTCTGACAAATGTAAGTATAAGCCGTTGTTTCAGGCAATTTTTGTGAAACAGCTAACATTGGGGGCCTGGATGACTGTTTGGGTTCAGCCCCTGTTTTGCGGCAGAAAAACGAAAATTCGGATAACCCGTAATCCGTATTCCGCCAATCCGATTATCTTCGTTCCATGGAACAGTTAGTAAAGCAGATCGAATCCATCCGGGCAGAGATCGCGGCATTCGAAGCCGATAAGCCGGAATTGGTGGAAGCCTTCCGGATCAGGTATCTGGGAACCAAGGGGATTGTCAAATCCATCATGGGTGAGATGCGCCAGGTACCCAATGAAATGAAAAAGGAATTCGGACAGATACTCAACGAATTCAAACTCTTTGCAGAAGCCAAATACGAAAGCCTGAAAACACAAAATGAAAACGGGCAGGCATCACTGGCGCCTGAGATCGACCTGAGTCTTCCGGGTGATCCGGTGGGCGTGGGCTCGCGTCATCCGCTGAGTATTGTTCGCAACCAGATCGTATCCATCTTCAAAAGACTGGGTTTTGCCGTTGCGGAAGGACCGGAGATAGAAGACGACTGGCACAATTTCGGTGCGATGAACCTGCCCGAAGATCATCCGGCCAGGGATATGCAGGATACCTTTTATATCAATCATCCCAAAGACGGCGGTGCCTGGTTATTGCGTACGCATACCAGCAGTGTGCAGGCAAGGGTGATGGAATCGCAGAAACCACCGATCCGGGTGATCTGTCCGGGAAGGGTATACAGGAATGAAACCATCAGCGCCCGTGCGCATTGTTTTTTTCACCAGGTGGAAGGTTTGTATATCGATGAGAACGTAAGTTTTGCCGATCTGAAGCAGACACTTTATTTCTTTGTACAGGAAATGTTCGGGAAAGAGGTGAAAGTGCGGTTTCGTCCCAGTTATTTCCCCTTTACCGAGCCGAGTGCCGAAATGGATATCAGTTGCCTGATCTGTGGCGGGGAGGGTTGTAATATCTGTAAACATACGGGATGGGTGGAGATCCTGGGTAGCGG
>JAGWTX010000568.1 GCA_028875955.1 Bacteroidota bacterium
TACAAGGACTATTTTGATTATGCGGAATTGATTTCCAAAGTTCCCTCACACAGGATTCTGGCTGTCTTACGCGGTTTCCTGGAAGGTTTTTTGCGCATGAGCATTGCACCACCGGAAGAAGAGGCTCTGTGGTTATTGGAAAAGGAATATGTAAAAGCAGTAAGCCCATCCACAGAACAGGTGAAAAAAGCAGTACGGGATGCCTATCGCAGGTTAATGCAGCCCAGTCTTGAATCGGAATTCAGAACGGGTTTAAAACAAAAAGCTGATGAGGATGCCATTGCGGTATTCGCCGAAAATTTACGGCAGCTTTTGTTAAGTGCCCCATTGGGAAGCAAAAGAATTATGGCCATTGATCCGGGATACCGAAGCGGTTGTAAAGTGGTTTGTCTGGATGAGAAAGGAGATTTGCTAAAGACCGACCTGATCTTTGTTCATGAAGCCAACCGGAAAACAGCTAGTGAAAACACCGTACGCAACCTGGTAAAACAATATGAGATAGAAGTCTTTGCCATTGGCGATGGAACCGCCGGCAGAGAGACCGAACAGTTTATCAAAGAGCTTGACCTGGGCTTACCCGTTTTTCTAGTGAATGAAGACGGGGCTTCTGTCTACTCCGCTTCGGAAACAGCCAGGGAAGAATTTCCGGATCAGGACGTTACGGTAAGGGGATCAGTGAGTATTGGACGGAGATTAATGGACCCATTGGCGGAACTGGTAAAGATCGACCCCAAAAGTATCGGGGTGGGGCAGTACCAGCATGATGTAAACCCTTTTCGCTTAAAGGAAAAGCTGGATCAGACGGTTGTCAGTTGTGTCAATACCGTAGGCGTAAATCTCAATACAGCCAGTAAACACCTGTTGGGTTATGTGAGCGGGATCGGACCAGGTCTGGCAGAAAATATTATCAGGTACCGGAATGAGAAAGGGAAATTTACCAACCGGAATCAGTTATTGGAAGTGACCAGGTTAGGTGGGAAAGCCTATGAACAATGCGCAGGATTTTTGCGCATTCCCGGAGGAGAAAACCCGCTGGATGCGAGTGCCGTACACCCGGAAACCTATTCCCTGGTGGAAACCATGGCAAAGGACCATGGGGTTGCCATTCAAGAAATCATTGGCAATGAAAACCTGTTGAATAAGGTCGATCCCAAAAAATATGTTTCTGAATCGGTAGGTGAATTGACCATTCAGGATATTATCAAAGAATTGAAAAAGCCCGGGTTGGATCCCCGTTCTGAACTGGAGCAATTCTCATTTGCAAACGTATATAAGTTGGAAGATGTGCAGACCGGCATGGAATTACCCGGCTCGGTAACCAATCTTACCCGGTTCGGGGCATTTATCGATATCGGGGTAAAACAGGATGGACTGGTGCATGTGAGTGAAATATGTCATAGATATATTTCGGATCCCGGAGAGGTTTTGAAACTGGGACAAAAAGTAAAGGTAAAAGTGTTGGAAGTAGACCTGATGCGTAAAAGGATCGCCTTATCCATCAAACAGACAGAACCCCTGCCTGCCCGTGCAAACAGACAGCCAGGGCAAAACGACCGGCGGGAAAACAAATCCCGTCAACCGGCACCAGACATGCCCATTTCAGATGCATTGGCATTGCTCAAGCGAAAATTCGGGAAATAGGTACGCTTTATTTTACGATCAGTTTTACCCCTTCATTGATTTTTTCGGAAGAGGAGAGATTGATCTCATACCTTTTCTGGTTACAGGTAAGCACCACCAGCGCGGTATTGGGTGGTATGGAACCCAGATTGTCTGCAAACATTTCCAAAACATGTTCTTCCTTACCGTTAGAAAGTAACAAGCTGATGATGGCTGGTTTGGTACTCAAGGGGTGTTTGTCTATGATAACCTTGCCATCCAGGAGTAAAGTGGCGATATCACCATCAATTTCACCATTGTCGTATAAGGCAATCGTGATATTGGGACTTTCCAAAAGAATCGTTTTTTGAACACGGGTTTTGCGTACCAGTTCTTTCTTCGGTACAGCATCATTGACCGGACTCGTGTGGGAAGGGGAAAGTTTTTCATACCCGGGAACCGGATCTGCCGCGTAAGGTCTTTCCGGGATAACTGGGTTTTGGAGCAGGGTAGGTTTCTGTACAATCCCCTTTTTATCAAAACTGATCAGTAAGGGAAGCAGGTGAGCATTTTTGTGATCAGACTTATCCATACCCAATCCGCCATAAAACGGTGAGCCCACACATTCTTCCAGGGG
>JAGWTX010000020.1 GCA_028875955.1 Bacteroidota bacterium
TATATCCGATCCGATCTCACGGATATTTACGCCTGTTTCCAATTTATTATTGGGAGGAACCAATTGCACCTGATCATCCGTAACCTTTACCCATTCTTTTTGAATCACGGTATCAGCCCCTTCCGGAACAGGCCCTCCTGTAAAAACTTTGATAGCCTGCATAGGTTGCAAGACCAGCTGTCTGGATGTACCAGCTGGTAATTCATCCTGGATTCGCAGGACCTGGTGTTGATCCTGTAAACGGATGGCATAGCCATCCATGGATGATTGCCGGAATGCGGGAAGGGAGATACCTGCCACCAGATCTTCGGCCAATACAGATCCCACCGCATCAACCAACGGCAATTGTGTGGTACCGAGTCGTTGGCAATGCGCTGCAATAATCTGTCTGGCTTCCTGTACTGAAATCATGGCAATGTCTTATCCTCCAATGGCGATCATGCTTCTGTTATGTAAGGTATTGGCATCAATCAATTCAAATTCCCTGGAAAACTGTCCGCCCAGTTCCTTGTGTTTGGATAGTATGGATTGCTCGATGATCGGAAGCAAGTCCTCCCCTTTTCGCAAAGCATCCAACAAATCCGTTTCTTCCCCGGAAAATAGGCAATTCTTTATTTTCCCGTCGGCGGTTAACCGGATCCTGTTACAACTACTGCAGAAGGGTGCGCTCATGGTACTGATCACCGCGAAGCTTCCCTTATGTCCGGATACACCATATTTTTTATCCGTGTCATGTGGGTGATTTTCCAAGATCTCTATCTCATATTTTTCCCCGATGAGCGCAAGGATTTCCTGCCAGGTAACCAGCTTATGACTGTTCCACTGGTTCCCGTCAAATGGCATAAACTCAATAAAACGAATCTGTACCGGTGTATCTTTTGTCCAGGCTATGAAATCCAGGATTTCATTTTCATTCAACCCTTTTACAACCACAACATTTACTTTCACAATGAATCCCGATTCCAGCAGCAGGGAGATATTTTTTTTAACCACTTCAAACTGATCCCGCCGGGTGAGTAGCTGGAATTTGTCCTTTTGCAAGGTATCCAGGCTGATATTGACAGAGCGGATGCCTGCTATTGTAAAATCATCCAGGAAATGCGCAACCCGGGTGCCGTTGGTGGTAATCGTGAGTTGCATGCCGAGCTCCCCCAACCGTCTGATGATCTCGCCGGCATCCTTTCGGACCAGTGGCTCCCCACCGGTCAAGCGGATCTTGGTTACGCCCTGTGCAACAAATAATCGGGCAATGGTTACTATCTCATCAGCCTGCATCAATTGTTTTGCCGGCATAAAGGCATAATCCTCCTCCGGCATGCAATAAAAGCATCGCAGGTTACAGTTATCTGTCAGTGATATCCGTAAATAAGTGTGTACACGGTTGTATCGGTCAATCAACATTCTCTTGTCCTGTTTTATGGCAGAAGGCCTGATAGTCTGCCGGTGTATCAATATCCATGCTACCCAAAGGAAATGCAACGGTTGCCAGATCCCGGGGATTTCTTTGCAAGATAGCTTTTGCACCGTAGTCTCCCCTTAATTCCTGCAGCTGTTCAAAATATTTTGCGGCAAATAAAACCGGGGTGCCGGCAACGCCTTCATAAAAAGCAGCAATGATTCCTTTTCCGGTTTGAGCCGATTTCTCCTGCATGTCAAGTAACAGCTTATGATCCAGAAATGGCTGATCGCTTACGACAATAAAACAATTGTCCAGGTTTTTCTTTTGCAAAGAAGCAATACCCAGCGCAATGGAACCAGCCATCCCCTCCTGCCAGTTGAAATTCTGTATAAGTTCTACGTATGGGTCTTCAAGAGCAGCTTTGATCTCATTGTGGTACGAACCTGTCACTACCACTAGAGACACGGGGTTGATTTTTTTGGCTTCTTTGATGAGATGGGATAGAATAAAAGTATCTCCAAAGGGTAATAACATTTTGGGGGCTTTCATCCTCGTGGCAGCGCCGGCGGCTAATATGATCAGGCCTGTCTTCATCCCGGCAGATCATGTATGCGCTCGGATTTGTTTCGCAAATGAACGGGTTCCTGTTTCTGCATCACAGCCAGAATTTCTGCAGAAACGGATAAGGCGATCTCTTCTGCCGTTTCTGCACCAAGATCCAAACCGGTTGGACCATATACACAATCGAGGAATGTATCGGAAATGGTAACCCCGGAATCTTCCAGTTCCGCAAATAGCCTGTCCCGTTTTGCCGCAGGCCCCAGTAATCCGATATAGGGAATATTTTGTGTGGACAAGAAAGCCAGACAGGCGAGGTCATATTGATAATTATGGGTCATCAAAACCAATGCGGTTCTCTGATCAGGTGTTACCTGTACCATGGCTTCAGCGGCTTTTGCTACGATGATCTCATCAGCCAATGGAAAACGTTGCCGGTTGGCATGGGTATTCCTTCCATCAACCAGGGTAATTTTCCAACCCAGCAATTTTGCCATAGAATACAATGGCATGACATCATTACCCGCACCTACCAAGATCAATGCGATTGGTGGCAGCGTAAAAGCAAAAAAGAAAACCAGCTGGTTGTCCTCCCGATTGAATTCCTGATGGACAGAAACTTGCTTTTCGCAAACATCGTGGCAGATAGCGGCAATCTCATCCTGTAAATCCATAGGAAATCCGTTGACGGATCTTGTACCGTAATGCTCCAAACGGTTCTTTGAATAGGCCGTAATGATGACCGAAGACTTTCTTTCCCTGACAGATTTCCTGAGAACTTCAATGGGGTTATCGGGGTTACCCGGGTCAATGGGTTCAAATAAAATACTAACGATCCCATTGCAACCCAGCTGGATTCCGACCCTGGCATCTTCTTCATCCGTTGTATCATAGATGACGAGCTTATTCGTATCCTGTGTGATGGCAAGCACCGCTTTCCGTAATGCATCCCCTTCCAGGCAACCGCCACTGATGGCTCCGGTTAGCTGTCCGTCTTCCGTAACCAGCATACGGGCTCCGGGACGCCGATAGGAGGAGCCATCCACTTTTACAACCGTAGCCAGTGCCGACTTTTTCCCTGTCTTTACCGCACGATCATATGCTTCACAAATGTTTTGAATCTCTATCATCAGGTGTTTGGATAAATCAGTCCCTTGCTTTTGCCACCATGGAAGGTAAAACCGGATTGGCTATTTTATTTCCCCAGTTATTGAATACATAATTCAGGATGTCTGCTATCTGTTCATCCGTCAGATAATCCTGAGCGGGCATGATACCTGTATACTTAACACCATTTACGGTTACATCGCCTGATTGCCCTTTCAGAATCACCCGGATCACTTCCCGCAGAGGTCTTTTCAGAAAGTCGGCTTTTTCCAAAGGAGGAAATACGCCTGCCATTCCCTTTCCATCTTCCATGTGACAGTTTTGACACTGGGTAATATAGGCTTCCTTGCCCTGTGCTATACTTTTTTCCAGATCAAATGTCTGGACGAAAGCAGAACCTGTAACAAGCATCCCCAGCAGCCAACCAAAAACAAGCGATTTTTTTTTCATCCTTTCCTGTTTACTCAGCCGATATTGTTGATATCAAAAGGTAGTTTTCTGATACGTTTTCCGGTTGCCGCAAAAATGGCATTGCACAAAGCAGGAGCAAAAGGAGGTAAACCCGGCTCACCCACACCCTTGATTTTGGGGCCGCCGTTGGCAAGTATATGTACTTCCACTTTTGGCATTTCATGTATGCGGATCAGCTGGTTGGTATTGTAATTGCTTTGAACGGATTTACCATCCTTGAAATCAATTCCTGTTTTTACCGCTGCAGTCAGGGCCATCACTGCTGCTCCCTGAACTTGCGCTTCCACCGTATTCGGATTCACCACAGTACCCAGATCGATCACTGCAAACACTTTTTCAATTTTGATACCCTTTCCTTTTTTGGATACTTCAATGACATATCCGCCCAATCCGGCAAAAAATTCATATTGGGCAACACCTCTTCCCCAACCGGCAGGAAGGGGTTTGTCCCATTGGGAAACTTCTTTTAATTTTTCCAGCAAATTCTTTGTATCCGATGGTTTGTTCAGCATTCCCAAACGGAAAGCCATCGGATCCGTTTTGGCTTTAACAGCCATTTCGTCTATAAAACTTTCATGCGCGAATGCAAGGGTGGTGCTGGTAACTGCTCGCCAGGCTGCCAACGGGATATGGAGGTATTGATGAACATACAGGTTCTTCATATGTTCAATCTCATATTTTTGTTCGCTGATACCTTCTGTCATGGTACCATCCGCCTTGGTTTTATCGTAATCCTTTTTATCGCTTAATGTTGGAGAAATCACTTTGTGCTGAAAAGCGATGGCTTTACCTTCAGCTGATAAACCTGCTTTCAGCGCAGAAAAAGTCATCGGACGGAAGGGGCCCATCCGGGTATCGTCTTCCCTTGTCCACATGGATTTCACCGGCTTTCCAATCTTTTTAGAAAGCTGTACAGCTTCATGTACATAATCGGGATAGAGTCTGCGGCCGAATCCTCCCCCGTTAAAGAACATGTGTATTTTCAGGTTCTCCTGCGGCACACCATAGGTCCGGGAGAATTCATTCATGATGCTGCCGGGCACCTGGGTCGAAGTCCAGATCTCCAGTTTATTCCCTTCTGTAAAACTGGCCAGACAGTTCATGGGTTCTATCGGCGAATGCGATACGACAGGTGTTTCATAAAATGCTTCCAGTTTTACGGGTGCATCTGCAAACGCCTTGTCAAAATCTCCCTGGTTATGCGCTACCGCACCTTCTTCTTTGGCCGCATCCCGCAAACTTTGTTCATAGTCCTTCAACTGAAATTTTTCATTTCCCTGGTAATCCCATACCACTTTCAATGCTTTGCGTCCCTGTAAAGCCGCCCAATAATTCTCGGCAATCACGGCAACACCGGTCGACTTATGTCCGTTAAATACCCTTTCACAGGTTTCCACTGCCGTAACCCCTTTCACTTTTTTGGCAGCACTATCATCATAACTAACCAGGGTTCCACCAAATACCGGGCAACGTTCAATGGATGCATAGACCATCCCTTCGGTTTTGGCGTCGATTCCAAAGAGGGCTTTACCCGTTGACTTCAAAGGCACATCCGGACGGGGTGAAGACTTGCCCAGGATTTTAAAATCTTTGGGGTCTTTCAGGACCGGTGTTTTGGGTACGCCTATTTTTGAAGCTGCTTCGGATAATTCGCCGTATCCCAATTTTTTTCCGGTGGGTTTGTGATAGATCATAGCCTGATCTGCATAACATTCCGATTCCGGCACTTTCCATTCCTGTGCAGCAGCAGAAATTAGCATTTCACGGGCGGATGCGCCAACCTTACGCAGGTTCATATAACTGGTGCGTACCGAAGCACTGCCACCTGCAGACTGTCCGGGACCAAATTTTTTCTCACCACCTGTCTGTTGTATGGTTACCTGGTCGAGTGATACTTCGAGTTCTTCCGCAATCAATGCAGGGATGGATTGAAAAGTACCCTGACCGATTTCCGGTCTGGGATTAAAAATCGTAATCCTGCCAGATTTTTCAATCTGGACGAAGGGTGTCAGTTCATAGGAATCACTGGCATTGATCAGGTTTTCCACAGATGCATCGCCATTGGCTTTGGTGGATAAACCTATCACAAGACCCGCACCGGTGATCCCGGTGATCCGGATAAAATTCCGTCTGTTCATATTGCTAGCGGTAGGATTCTTCATGGGGGTAAGCTTTTGAATGAATGGGAAATCAGATCATTTCTGCTGCGCGATGAATGGCAGAGCGGATACGTTGATAGGTACCACAACGGCAGAGATTGCCCTGCATGGCGATATCAATATCCGCATCCGTCGGTTTGGGATTTTTTGTCAGCAAGGCGGCAGCGCTCATGATCTGACCCGACTGGCAATAACCACATTGCGGAACCTGTAATTCGATCCAGGCTTTCTGAACAGCTTCGCCAGCTTTGGCGGAAAGACCTTCGATGGTGGTGATTTTTTTACCAACTGCAGCAATGGCAGGGAAACTACAGGATCGGATCGGAGTTCCTTCCAGGTGTACCGTACAGGCACCGCATTGGGCAATTCCGCAACCGAACTTGGTTCCGGTTAAACCAATGATATCCCTGATCACCCAAAGAAGGGGCATATCAGGACTGGCATCCACTTCGTAATTTTTGTTGTTAATGGTAAGAGTGATCATCTGAGGCGTTTTATGTTTACAACAAAAGGCATTTTCAAAATTAACGAATTATGCCACGAAACTCAAGTATAATAACAAGTAAAATGATCAGCGGGGAAATTAAATTAATTCTTGATTATCAACTAGTTAAGACATTTAAGTGACCAATATTTGTATTATAAATGCAAGAGCCAGCCTGCAGTTATCCAACCACCACTCCAGATGCATGCGGTAAAAAAAATAATACGGGCGTAAAGCGCCCTTTCAATGTGTAACAAACCTGCTACTACCGGAATGTAACTTCTTACAAAAGGAGTGAGTTTGGCTATAAAAATTGAACGACCTTTTTGAGAAGCTATTTTCTGTTTGATTGAATGTATCTTCTTTACAGGTATTGGAAGCCAAGCAGGCTTTATAAGAAGTATCCATTCTCGTCCGTAATAAAATATACAATATAAAATAAATGAACCGCTGATATCAGCCAACACCACCAGTCCGATAACCAAAACATAAGAGAACTCAGCTTTTCTGCTGAGATACCCAAAATAAAACAAAACCAACTCATTAGGTAACCCGGGCATCCCCATTTCCTGCAACAATATCACACAGAAAATTGTGAGGTATCCATAAGTGATGAAATAGTTGGCCAGAATTGCCTGCATGGTATTATTTGTTCAAGATGGATCTTGCTTTTGAAGACTCTTTTTCCGATGCTGTGGTTTTGATTTCCCCTAAAGGTTTTGCCACGGGATGATCAGACTCGAATTTTTCGCCTACTAACACTGCAATGGTAGAAGCAATCTGCTTTTGATATATGGTTTCTTTCCCTTTTTTCTCACCAAGCGCCAGAATACCAGGTCCTAGCATCGCCATCCACGCCTGCCCGGATCCCTTGATCCAGAAACCATGGTTCTGCCACCTAGCTGACTTACTACCTCGTCCATGATCGGTTGTCAGGATAAATGTAGTATTGTCTTTATAAAAAGGATCCGTCTGGACATAATACCAGAGTTCAGCAATCATCTGATCAAACTGATGTGCCTTCTGCAGGTATTGATCGTATTTTCCCATATGGGCAAATTCATCGGTTTCACCCAATGCCAGAAATACCACTTTCGGATGTTCGTTCTCAATATAATTTTTGGCACTTGCATAGGTCAGCAAATCATGTCTGGTTTTTCCTTTATTACGAACTGCTCTCTGCACCTGGTTGATTAGACTATTGATACTGTCGTGTGAATCATCCAGCATTTCATAACCACTGTTTACGGGAATATGACTTCTTTTTTCATCAAGTATGAAAGGAATCATGTTCCAGGAACTGAAAGCAACTACTTTTCCGGTATAACCTTGCTGGCGATTTAAAAATTCCAATACATTTTCGTTCCTATTTCGGATAGCCAAATTAGGTATCAACCTTTTATCTGCATAACCTGTAAGAATTTCGTTGTATCCGGGATAAGATATTTTATAAAGATTGTAAACGTTTACTTCGTTGCCATAATTTCGGTTTCCAGATATAGTACCATCTGTTTGTATTACGTTCCAGAAAAATGGAAGAAGTTTTTTTCTTCTTTCAGTGAGATCATCACTCCAATATTGCTGTTTAAGCAAACCAGTATCTTCAACAAATCGGGGATTATTAATCAATGATGAATCCGCCCCATTGAATATTTCCTGCCAGCGGAAACCATCAGTAGTAATGATAAAAACGTTTGGGAGATTATCTTTTTGCTGCGACCAGACAGGACCTGTCTGCAAAATAAAAAAAATAACAACGAATACTTTCATTCGAATGGTTTTACAAAAGAATGTTTTATATGTAACTAGTATGTGATCAGTCGGTTAATTTAAGGTTACCGAATCGCTATGCTTCCATTAATTCAAAAGAAAAATATTAAGTGGCCATGTACATGTCATTATTTTATGGCCAGAAAATATGGATCATGAAAACATGTTCACAACCCAAAGTTTCTGTGATTATTCCTGCTTTTAATGAGGAAAATTATATTCAGCAAACACTGGAAGCATTGTTGTTGCAGGATTATCGGAATTTCGAGATTATAATCACAGACAATGCTTCAACTGATCGCACTGCCTTTATTATCAATCAGTTCATTGAAAGCAATCATAAAAGAGGAGTACCGATAAGTTTATTACACGAAGCAAAAAGAGGAACCAATTTTGCAAGGGAATGTTCCAGAAATGCAGCTACCGGAAGCATTATTGCACAGCTGGATGCAGATTGCATACCCGCGGCCAACTGGATAAGCAAAGGGGTTTCCCATTTGTGCAATCACCAAAAAGATGTTGCTATAACCGGACCTTATGATTATTTCGATGGAAACAAAGGCTTGCGTATTTTCTCCCTAATTACGCAAAAAATTTTCTATCCTTTAGTCAGCCAGACTGTTCAGTTGTTTAACAGAGGCGCCATTTTGATCGGTGGAAACGCTTTTATCAGGTCAGAAGCACTGGCACAGATTGGCGGCTATAATACGACACTAACCTTTTATGGAGATGATGTAGATCTTGGCAAAAGACTTACCCGAATTGGATATGTTACTTATAATCCCTCACTTATTCTGTTGTCTTCTTACCGACGTTATAAAGCTGAAGGCTTCTGGAAAGTGAATAAAAAATACCAGGTCAGTTTCTGGAATATTGTTTGGCAAAGAAATCATCTATTACCAAAAATGGAAACAAGCCATCCCCGCTAGTTTTCAAGGTAGGATTCATTATCTCGCAAATACATGTTTGTCTCATGAAATCCTTTCGCCAAATTAATCATCATCTTTCTTTAGGATGGTCGGTTTGAAAAAAGCCGCCCTTCTGGGTGCTGGTACGATTGCATTTTCTCCTTTCACCGCTTTCCAGATCACTTCCGTAAATGCGCGATCGGGAATCCTGTCCTCTTTGGAAAAATCAAAGGTTTCACTCTTACGCTGCCAGGCATTCAAAACCTGGTTTTTTTCATTGATATCCACCTGAAGCGGTTTGGCGGTGAATACGGTCATATCCTCTATGGGAGAAAAGCAACGCCACATGGGGGTAGCTGCCGCATCGTACTGACTCATGGGACCGATACCCAGAATGAGTTCAATGGTTCTCAGCATGGAGGAAGTGGAATACATCGTATGGTCGACCATGTGCCTTTTGACAAAGCCACCGGCAACATAGGCAGTAGTCCTGTGCGCATCCACATGATCCGGTCCGTCCTGTGCATCATCTTCCACTACAAACACCACACTTTCTTTCCATACCGGGCTTTTACTCAGGTGTTCCACAAACATACCGATAGCCAGATCATTGTCGGCAACATGTGCAAACGGGGTTGGTCTTCCCTTACTCAAACCTTCCGTATGGTCGTTGATAATGCGCAAAGTATTTAACCGGGGTAATGCATTGGCTGCAACTAGGGAATCAAAATCCCTTTTCCATTGACCCACGCGGGTGGTATCCCTAACATGCTGGTCCCAACTTGTATAATAAGGACAGAAATGGTCTTTCAAAACTGGGATGTTGGGTTTGTAGTCGTCTGCAAATTCGCCATAGGTCCGATAGCTGACACCGGCTCTTTTACAATGATCCCAGATGAACCCGTTCTTATTATTGGCAATGGCGCGATTTCCTTCGGCATCATAATCACCTCCCCTGCCACCATAACTGGTTACCCATGTTTTTTCCAGGTAGTCTGTTGCATATCCGCCCAGGCTCCAGTTATGTCCATCCGCACTCACTTCCCCATCCACATAAAAATTATCCAGCAGAACGAATTCCCTTGCCAGTGCATGCAGGTTGGGAGTCACTTTATCACCAAAGAGACAGAGTTCCTTATCACCGTTCCCTTCAGGCATATCTCCCAGTACCTGATCATAGGTCCTGTTTTCCTTGATGATATAAAACACATATTTGATGGGAGAGGGATCCCCCACTTTCATTGGAATCGGATTACCGGTTTCGCCCTGGGATAACCATTCTTTTGTTTTTGTATAAGGAGTGTTCTGGTAGACCGCCTGTGCATCTATGCGTAATTGCTCCTCTGATGGCTCCGGGAAAATGCTCAGTGTGCCCTTGAAAAGTCCGCCAATGTATTGCACTTCAACCGGCTTATTCTGGTCTCCTTTCTGAAAACCTAGCTGCACTTTTTTACTGACTGGATTGGGGCCATAGGGATTTGCCATTGAAGTAAATCCCTTACCATTGGCTACATACACATTTTTACCGATGGTTCTTACACAGGTGGGATACCAGCCAACCGGGATAAATCCCCTGGAAACCGAATGCGCTTTCTGGCTCACGTCAAAAACAGCCAGGCAATTGTTATCCGCATTGGCGATGTACAGGGTTTTGTCATCAGCACTCAATGCCACACTATTGGTGGTTGAGCCGTTGGGGGCATCGGGGTACAGGGCAGCATTCAGGGTTTCTGTCACTGCTTTCTTTTTCGTATCAATGACAGATACACTATTGTCGTTGGCATTGGCAACAAATAAATTGCGACCGTTCCGGCTGATACAGATATCATTCGGGTTGCTGCCAACGGGAATTTCTGCGATCATTTTTTGCTGGCGAACAGAATAAACCAATAACCTGGCGGCTCCCCAACAGGATATATAAAGTTCTTTCCGGTTGGGTGACAACAGACAGGTATAGGCTTCACCCGGTAAATGGATCTGCTGACGAATGGCTTTTGTGTCCAGATCAATCACATACAATGAATTGTTATCCTTGGTCACCACATAAAGCGTATGGTTGGCATCATCCAGGGTTAATCCGGCGGGTGAAATCCTGTTTGGCCATTTGGCACCGAGAAGGATACTGTCGGTCAAGGCCAGCTTCCCCTCTCTGATGGAATATTGCAAAATCCGGTTATCATTTCCGCCGGATGCATAGAGGTATTTTTCATCCTTGCTAAACTGCAGACCCAGCCAGGATTTATCGATGGTAATATTATCCAGTATTTTTTCCTGTTGTACATCTATCAATTGCAATGTCTGTGTGCTTTGACCGTTATTGGTAACCGCCAGATATTTCTGTGATGATGAAATGGCCATATTTAACGGGAGATCACCCAATGGCAGACTTTTGCCTACGGGTGATAATGACCAGCCATTGGGCAGACCGATCCGGGAGCTGGCAAACCCGGAAAGGGTTTGTGCAGCAACCAGGGATACCCAAATGGTGAAAATGGATAGGGATAATAGCTTTTTCATC
>JAGWTX010000569.1 GCA_028875955.1 Bacteroidota bacterium
AGCCGTTGATGCGCTTGCATTTCGGCTGATTACGCCAAAATTGATGGATTTCAGATTCATCTGCAGGAAAGTGGCGGCACCCATGTTCAGGGGCTCTTCCTGTACCCAGAACCAGGTGGCTTTGCTGTATTTCTTATACAACAATTCCAGTTGTTTATAGGGCAATGGATAGATCTGTTCCAGGCGGATGATCGCGATATCTTTCCTGTCATCGGCCAGCTGTTTGTCTGCCAGTTCAAAATAAAGTTTGCCTGAACAAAGCAAGACTTTCTTTACCTGTGAAGGGTCTTCTGTAAAAACATCATCAATGGTTTCCCTGAACCCGCCTTTTGCGAATTCACTGATATGGCTATAGGTCTGCGGATTCCGCAGATTGGCTTTGGGTGCGAAATTGATCAGGGGTTTCCGGAAACTCCAGGTAAGCTGCCTGCGTAAGGCATGGAAGAAGTTTGCGGCAGTAGTGATATTCGTAATGACCAGGTTCAACTCGGCACACATCTGTAAAAACCTTTCCATCCGGGCGCTGCTGTGTTCGGGGCCCTGGCCTTCATAACCATGCGGCAAGAGCATCACCACCCCGTTCTGTCTTTGCCATTTTTGTTCTCCGGCTGCGATAAACTGATCGATCATGGTTTGTGCACCATTGGAGAAATCCCCAAACTGTGCTTCCCAGATAACCAGCGCATTGGGATTGGCCATGGCATACCCATATTCAAAACCCAGTACCCCATACTCACTCAAGAGGGAATTATAAATCCTGAATTTTGCCTGGTTTTCCTGGAAAAAATTCAACCGGTTATAGCCCTCATTGGTGTTCTCATCGCGGAGTATGGCATGGCGGTGACTAAAAGTGCCCCGTTTTACATCCTGACCACTCATCCGCACGATATTGTTCTCGATCAGCAAACTGCTGTAAGCCAGCAATTCACCGGTTGCCCAGTCGATTTTCTGTTCGGTTTCAAGCAGTTTGATTTTGTCCTGTAATAATTTTTCCACCTTTTTTAGGGGTTTGAAATTATCCGGCCATTTCATCAACTGATCAAATAACCGTTTGATCTCCTCTTCGCTTACAGCGGTGATGGGCGAACTTTCAAAATCTTCCGGAGTCGCTTTCCGCAGACTTTTCCAGACAAGTTCGGGCTGCTGGTAATGGTATGGGAGCGGGTGTTGTTTTACTTCATCCAGTCTTTCCTGAAGATCAGCCCAGAACTTTTTCTCCATCTCCTTGGCCAGTTCACGTGCATCTGCTTCCCCATTTTCAATCAGGAACTGGGTATAGCTTTCCCTGGGATTGGGATGTTTATCGATCAGGGCATATAACTGTGGTTGCGTGTATTTCGGATCGTCCCCTTCATTGTGACCATGTTTGCGATAACAAACCATGTCAATAAAAATGTCGCTGTTGAACTCCTGGCGGAAACGGGTTGCGATCTCCGCACATTTCACCACTGCTTCGGCATCATCACCATTTACGTGCAAAACGGGAGCCTGTACCATGGCGGCAACTGAGGTACAATAATCCGCGCTTCTCGCGTCGTCAAAATCGGTAGTGAAGCCTATCTGGTTATTGATCACAAAATGAATGGTACCCCCGGTATAATAACCGCGGAGGTTACTCATCTGTAAAACTTCATATACGATACCCTGCCCCGCAACGGAAGCGTCCCCATGAATCAATATCGGAAGGATCCTGTCAAAATCACTGTGATACATCACGTCGGCCTTTGCCCTTGCAAATCCCACAACAACGGGATCTACGGCTTCCAGGTGCGATGGATTGGGCATCAGTTTCAGGTGCATGGTCTTGTTGTCAACCGTCTGCACTTCGGATCCATATCCCATATGGTATTTCACATCACCGCTACCCATGGTCTGATCCATGGTGGCAGTACCTTCAAACTCACTGAAAATCTGCTCATAGGTTTTTTCCATGATATTGGCCAGCACATTCAGCCGCCCCCTGTGAGCCATCCCAATGACCACTTCCTGCACTTCATGCCTGGCGGCCATGTTGATGATGGCATCCAATGCCGCAATCGTGGTCTCTCCTCCTTCCAGTGAAAATCTTTTCTGACCGATATACTTGGTATGCAGGAATTTTTCAAACATCACACCCTCATTCAGTTTCTCCAGGATCCGCTTTTTCTGTTCCAGGGGTATCGGCGTGGAAAACTTTCTTTCCATTTCATTGTACAACCAGTCAATCTTCTTCTGGTCGCTGATATATTTAA
>JAGWTX010000570.1 GCA_028875955.1 Bacteroidota bacterium
GGCAGTAACGCCATTCTCTCTTTGATGAGAAGAAGGTATAAACGCGAACTCTATGCAGAAAGAGTGGCTCTGATAAAAGAACTGATGCCGCATTGCGCCATCGGAGTGGATGTTATTGTTGGTTTTCCCGGGGAAACGGATACCCACTTCCAGGAAACCTTTGATTTTCTGCACTCGCTGGATGTATCCTACCTGCATGTGTTTACCTATTCGGAAAGGGATCATACAAAGGCTTTGGAAATCAAACCCGTCATCCCGGTTGCTGTCAGAAATGAAAGGAACAAAATCCTGCGCAATCTTTCCTATATGAAACTGCAGTATTTCACGGCCGCCCACGCCGGAGAAACCCGTAAAGTGCTTTTTGAATCCTTTGAAAAGAATGGGATGATGGAAGGCTACACAGACAATTATCTGCGCATCAGTACGCCCTTCCGAAAAGAATGGGCCAACCAGATCGTGCCCTGGAAGCTGTAATATCAGGCGGTTACGATAAAGGGGACAGGTATTCTGCCGGAAACTCCACTACCATGACCTGACCAAGGCTTTCGAGTTTGACAAATACTTTTTTCTTGCCGCCGCGGATCACGGTCCCCTCTTTATCCATAAAAACCCCATGGTTCACCCGGATACGGGTCTCTTCCCGGTACCCTTCTTCTGAGAGGATAGTGATATTGGCGTCTTTTTCGTCGAGGTATTTTTTGATGATCTGGATTTCTTCATCCCGGATCACCGCGGGTCTTTTTAAATAATGTACAAAGTTGAGGGCTCCGTCGGTCATCAGCACTTTTGCCTTTTCTGCCGGATGGATATGTACAAAGACATAGGATTTGAAAAGCGGCTCTTCAATGATTTTTTTCCGGTCGCTCCACTGCTTTTCGGTCTTTTTCAACGGACACCAGCTCTCGATGCCTTTTTTTATCAGCGAAGCATCGATTTTTTTCTCCCAGCGTGGCTTTGTATAAATGGCATACCATTTTTTCTCTCCTTCCATGTATACCTTTTTAATCAGCAATCAAAAATAAAACCGAGACGCTAACTTATCAATTATTTATTTAACACCGTCTGCACCTGCAATTTTGCCATATCACCCACCATGTGCATGGTCTCATCGATATGCATGTCATTTTTGAGCGACTTCAACCATGCCTGGTATCTTTCCCCTTTGGGTTTATCGGGGTTGTTATAGAATTTGTCCCTGTCAACTTCCAATGCGGATACCTTCATCTCTTCTTTTGATTTGAGAAGGGTATTATCCTGGTCAACCGTACTGGTGATTTTTTTCTGGTTTTCGCGGTATTTTTTCAGATTCAGGTTGAGTGGCAATTCAGAATTGTTGACCAGCCATTTCAGGTTACTGGTAAGCAGGTTCAGGGAAGAGTTGCTTTTGATTTTCTGGTTTTCCTTTCTGATCACGGTCTCATAGCCAAAATCATCGGGAGATGTTTTGTAACTCATTTTTGGCACTTCATCCCAGGGAAGCGCTTCCGGATTGTCTTTTTCCCGAATCTTATAATATTCATAGGCATCCGGCAGGATCACATCGGGTGTGACGCCCTTTAACTGGGTAGATCCCCCGCTTACCCGGTAAAACTTCTGGAAGGTCAGGGTCATGGCACCCATATCTGTTCTGCCGCTATACAGGTCATTCCGGTTACCGAACTGGATCTGGCGCTGAACCGTCCCTTTTCCATAGGTGGATGAGCTTCCGATGATAATACCTCTTTTATAATCCTGAATGGCCGCCGCAAAAATTTCGCTGGCAGAAGCACTCAGTTCATTTACCATCACGGCCAGCGGACCATCATATAATACAGAAGGGTCATTGTCTCTCCAGGTATTCTGATCAATCTTCCCGCTTCTTTCCTTCACCTGCACCACCGGACCGGTTTTGATGAACAGTCCCACCATTCTTACCACCTCATACAAAGACCCACCCCCATTGGAGCGGATATCCATCACAATACCGTCCACTTTTTCGTTTTTGAGTTTCACCACTTCCTTGGCAACATCTTCGGAACAACGGTGACCGTCTGCATTTTCAAAATCAGCATAAAAACTCGGCAGGTAGATATAACCGATTTTTTGCGTCCCGTTCTGAATCACTGCGCTGCGGGCATATTGTTCATCCTGCACCACTTCCTCCCTGATCATGCTCACAACTTTGATATTACCATCCTGTTTTTTTATGGTCAGCCGCACTTCTGTACCCTTATTTCCCCTGATCAGT
>JAGWTX010000571.1 GCA_028875955.1 Bacteroidota bacterium
CCCGTAAAAGGAACCTTTAAAGGACCTGCCAGACAATCGCTTTCGGTATACGTATCCGTTGGATATGAAGACGGTGAAACATTTGAAGAGCTAACCAAAGTGCAAATGGAAAAACAATCCGCTGCAGACATTCCTGAAATTATTATTGATACCTTTGCAGGACAGCAGCAACAGTAATGCTAAAGCCTGCCACTATGAAACAACTGACCCTATTCAGAATACTTACCTTTATCCTGGTACCCATTGCCGTTCTTTTTGGCTTCATGGATATCCTTTTTATCATCAGCGCATTGGCCAATCCGGCATTTTTACTGGTCGCCTTCATATTCGGATCCTTTGTGATCTACACATTTGTCAGCCTGAAATTTCTTACACGCAGTATCGATGTGGAAATCCCCTGTAAAGCGAGTTTGCGTGACTGGATAAGGGTAAACGCATTTGTATCCCTTTTCATGGGTACCATGTTTATCATGAACGCCCTGAGTATTTTTTTCACCAGTGATACGGTATTGCGGCAATATCTTTCGCAATTTCTGGAAACCCAACCCAATGTTCCTGCCATCCTGAACCTGGATCTTTTCCTGACCATCATGAAATCGGTTGCCTATTTCATGATCTTTATCGGGGTTGTCCTAACCGTTCATATCCAGATGAATTTCCGGATCATGAAGAAGTTTGGATACCTGTTTGAAGCACCCCTTGGTTAAATCTGTAAGGAGACAATGATTGACTGAGCAAGGATTAACCATCTGACCCGGGTTCCCGAAAGAATCTACCGGATAAACTTTTCTTTTTTTGTACTTTTCCGATGTGAACAATTCCATACCCCTAGCAGAAAGACTGCGTCCTTCCACACTGGACGATTTGATTGGTCAGGAACACCTGACCGGCAAGGGTAGCATTTTGCGGAATGTGATTGAACAGGGCCGGATTCCTTCCATGATCCTTTGGGGCCCCCCGGGTGTGGGAAAAACGACCATTGCCCATATCATTGCCCATACCCTTCAGGTACCTTATTTTCAACTGAGCGCCATCAGCAGCGGGGTAAAGGAAGTAAGGGAAGTGATTGAGGAAGCCAAACAACAAAAAGGAACCATTCTGTTCATCGATGAGATCCATCGCTTCAACAAGGGCCAGCAGGATGCCTTACTGGGAGCAGTGGAAAAGGGAATCATAACCCTGATTGGCGCCACTACCGAAAATCCTTCTTTTGAAGTAAACAGTGCCTTGCTGAGCCGCTGCCAGGTATATGTGTTAAAGGGGTTACAGAAAGAGGACCTGGTCAATCTGTTGCAACAGGCCATCCAAAAAGACAAATGGTTGTCAACCTATCAACCGGTATTGAAGGAAACCGAAGCGCTGATCAGTATCAGTGGCGGAGATGCCAGGAAGTTGTTGAATCTTTTCGAACTCGTCGTAACCCAGGCCGGGACCTCCAAAGAGACCCTCATCACGGATGCATTGGTGATGCAGGTAGCACAGAATAAAATTGCGCTGTATGACAAAAAGGGGGAACAGCATTATGATATCATTTCCGCCTTTATCAAAAGCATGCGGGGAAGCGACCCCAATGGCGCAGTTTACTGGCTGGCCAGGATGATAACCGGAGGCGAGGATGTAAAATTCATTGCCCGTCGTATGCTCATTTTTGCAAGTGAGGATATCGGGAATGCCAATCCCAATGCCTTGTTACTGGCCAATGCCACATTTGATGCCGTATCCAAGATCGGGTACCCGGAAAGCAGGATCATCCTATCCCAGTGTGCCACTTATCTGGCATCCTCTCCCAAAAGTAATGCCGCCTACACGGCCATTGGTGCCGCTTTATCAGCCGTTGACAAAACGGGTGATCTGCCTGTACCCCTACCCATCCGTAATGCCCCTACCCGGCTGATGAAAAATATGGATTATGGGAAAGGATACCAGTATTCACATCTGGGTGAAGGCAACTTTATAGAACAGGAATATCTCCCCGAAAAGCTGGTCGGCACCAAATTCTATGAACCGGGCAATAATGCCCGTGAAAAAGAATTGCGTAAGTTTCTCCAGGAAAGATGGAAGGGGAAATATGGTTACTGATAAGCTTCCCCATTAACCCGGCATTCTGTGTAAGGCTATTCCCTTTTTCATGCAAATGGCAGCCGATTACCCTGTTTATACATTGCCGAATCATTGGTTTCTGTAACTTTAAACCTTAACTATTATTCATGAGAAAAATAATGCT
>JAGWTX010000572.1 GCA_028875955.1 Bacteroidota bacterium
CCATCTATATGCATTCGGAAAAAACCTCGGGATAGCATTTCAGATACAGGATGATTACCTAGATGCATTTGGCGACCCTGAAAAATTCGGAAAAGAAGTAGGGGGCGATATCCGTCAGAACAAAAAAACCTTTCTGCTGCTGCATGCAATGGAAGTGGCGGATCACGCTCAAAAACAAGCATTACTGTCCTGTCTTGCAAACAACCCACCTGATAAGGTACAAAGAGTCTTATCCATTTTTACAGACTGCGGAGTAGACGCCTGGGCGAAGGAACTAAAGGAGAAATATCTGCAGACAGCCTTACAGCACCTGGAAGATATTGCGGTTGTCTCCTCCCGGAAAAAACCCTTACAGGAACTGGCGGATTTTCTGATTCAGCGGGAATATTAAGGTTTCGGATTTTTTAAAAACAGGCTAATCAGCCTTGTCAACAATTTTTCTTATTTTAAACACGCAAACAAAACGGGTATCTTTCGTTTTGACAATTTCATAAAACCATTTTCAACCTAACCTTACCATATGTCTGATTCTTTGTTCAGGAAAAAATCGATAGATAAAATTGTTGCGGATTCTGCTGCGGGTCTAACAGACGGACATGGCAATAAAAGCCTGCGAAAAGTACTGGGTGTAAAGGATCTGACATTTATGGGGATTGCGGCGGTGATTGGTGCCGGAATTTTTTCAACCATCGGAACCGCTTCCTTTAACGGTGGCCCGGGAATTGTTTTTCTGTTCATGATTACTGCGGTCACCTGTGGATTCAGTGCCCTTTGTTATGCAGAGTTCGCCAGCCGGGTACCGATTGCGGGAAGTGCCTATACCTATGCCTATGTTTCATTTGGTGAATTGGTTGCCTGGATCATCGGATGGGCCCTGATACTGGAATATGCCATCGGAAATATTGTGGTTGCCATCAGCTGGAGCGGGTATTTCAATAATTTGCTGGAAGGTTTTCATATCGGTTTGCCCGGTTGGCTGGCTACGAATGCAGGAAATGCAAGGGTCGGCTATGATGAAGCTGTGAAAGCCCTCGCTTCCGGTCAGACACTTGAAAACCTGAGCAAGAATGCCAAAATGGGCTATGATGCGATCATGCATGCGCCTGTCATCGCAGGTTGGAGAATGATTCTGAATCTGCCGGCTTTGATCATCGTATTCCTCATCACCATCCTTGCCTATATCGGTATCAAGGAAAGTAAGAAAAGCACCAATTTCATGGTGATATTCAAGGTTTGTGTGATCATATTTGTGATCGTGGTTGGTTTCTTTTATGTTGACACATCCAACTGGGATCCATTTCTGCCCAATGGATTCGGGGGCGTGCTGGCAGGTGTATCTGCTGTCTTTTATGCCTATATCGGTTTTGATGCGATATCCACCACAGCCGAAGAATGCAAGAACCCTCAGCGGGATCTGCCCAGGGGCATGATGTATTCACTGGTGATCTGTACGGTTTTGTATATCCTGATCGCACTGGTGCTTACCGGTATGGTGCATTACAGCGAATTGAAAGTGGATGATCCGCTTGCCTATGTATTTCAGAAATTGCATTTGAATAAGATCGGCTACCTGATCTCGATCAGTGCGGTGGTTGCGACCACCAGTGTATTATTGGTGTTTCAGCTGGGACAACCCAGGATCTGGATGAGTATGAGCAGAGACGGTTTATTACCCAAGCGTTTTTCCAAAGTGCATCCCCGTTTTCAAACGCCCTCTTTTGCCACCATTGTTACGGGTTTCATGGTAGGCATACCCGCCATGTTTGTTTCCAGCAGCACCATGACAGATCTGACCAGTATCGGAACCTTGTTCGCCTTTGTTTTGGTCTGTTTTGGGGTTTTGGTATTGCCCAGGGTCGTCAGAGAAAAAGGGGGCAGTGCTTTCAGGCTACCTTATATCAATGGCAGGTTCCTGGTTCCGCTGATAGTTGCGATCACCCTTTTTTTGTTCAAAACACGTATCGCTGATGCGTTTACACATATGTCTTCGGAAGGGTATCAGGAATTTCTTTTTCTCATTTTCCTGTTGATCGCCATTATAACAGCCATCAAAAGCTATATTGGTCAATACTCGGTGATACCTGTGATCGGGGCGTTGAGTTGTTTATACCTCATGATTGAAATACCGGCCATCAGCTGGCTTTGGTTCTTTGTCTGGATGGCTATCGGGTTGACGATCTATTTTCTGTATGGCAGGAAAAGAAGCCGCCTCGCTA
>JAGWTX010000573.1 GCA_028875955.1 Bacteroidota bacterium
TATACGGCCGGAATCACAAACAGCGTCAGGATCAGTGAGAACAAAATTCCACCCACCACCACGATCCCCAGGGGGATACGGCTGGTAGATGCCGCTCCCAAACTCAGGGCGATGGGCAATGCCCCTAATGATGTCGCAAGGCTTGTCATTAAGATGGGTCTTAACCGCTGCGTGGATGCTTCGATAACCGCTTCATATTTTGGCAAGCCGAATTTTCTTTTCTGGTTGGCGAATTCCACAATCAGGATACCGTTCTTGGTAACCAGACCGATCAGCATGATCATTCCGATTTCAGAAAAGATATTCAGCGTCTGTTTAAATACATAGAGACTCAGCAAAGCACCAGCCAGCGCCAGGGGAACGGTAAGCATGATAGTAAAGGGATCCAGAAAACTTTCAAACTGCGCGGATAATACAAGATAAATAAGTATCAATGCCAGTGCGAAGGCAAACAGGATATTGGAAGAGCTTTCCGCATAATCTCTCGACGGACCATTCAGTGATGTCTGATAAGATTCGTCCAGCAGTCTGTCCGCAATGGCCTGCATGGCTTTGATTCCGTCACCAATGGTTTTGCCTTCTGCCAGTGAAGCAGATATCGTAGCCGCTTTGAAACGGTTAAAGTGATATAGTGTGGCAGGATTGCTGCTTTCCGTCAGGTGCACTACCGCATCCAATGGGATATTATCCCCGTTTTTATTTCTTACATACAGGTTACGGATATCATTCGGAGAATTCCGCATATCCCTTTCCACCTGTGCGATTACCTGGTACTGGAATCCATTCATGATAAAATAGGCCAGTCTTCCGCCACTGTAGGCAGACTGTATCGCTGCCACTACATCGGTTGTAGAAAGACCCAGATCCTTGATCTTCATCCTGTCCACCGTCAGTTGCACTTCCGGTTTGTTAAACTTGATATTCACATCCGAATTGGCAAAAGTTTTATCCTTTCTGACTTCTTCGAGAAATTTTGGGATCACGGCTTTCAGTTTTGCCATGTCCTGGTTCTGCAAAATAAACTGAACCGGCAGGGAGCCTCTGGAGCCCAATCCCACAGAAATGGTTTGTTCCTGTATGGCAAAGATCCGGGCATCGTTAAATTTTTGTCCGAGCTTTTTCTGCAGGTCATTGGCAATATCGTTCTGGCTTCTCTTTCGTAAACTGGGATCAACCAGGGCCAGACGGGGTGTTGATGAATTGGCAGAGGAAGCGCCACCGAACCCCGGGGTGCGGGCAAATACAAAATCCCTTTCGGGCACAGAATCGTAGAGATAATTGGTAATATTATCCGCCATTTGCTGCATATAGGGATAACTGGTACCCTCGGCAGCCGTTACGGAAAAACGAACACTGCTCCTGTCTTCAATCGGCGCAATCTCGCTTTTCAGGGTGCTCATGGTAAGTACGATAATCCCGCCACAAGCCAACACGATGATCCAGGACATCCAGCGCACTTTCATAAATCCCGTCAACAATTTTTTGTATCCGTTTTCCAAACCGGCAAAAAAGGGTTCCGTTTTTTTATAGAACCAGCCCTCATGTGCATTCTTGGTATTCAGGTAAACGTTCAGAACCGGTGTGATGGTCAAGGAAACAAATGCCGATATCAAAACCGCTGCGGCAAGCGTGATGCCAAATTCACGAAACAGTCTTCCGACAAAACCTTCCAGAAAGATCACGGGCAGAAACACCACCGCGAGGGTGATTGAAGTGGAAATAACGGCAAAGAATATTTCCCGGCTTCCTTCCAGTGCTGCCCGCCGGATATGCAAACCCTCTTCCAGTTTCCGGAAGATATTTTCGGTTACCACGATCCCATCATCCACCACCAGACCCGTTGCCAGTACGATACCCAGCAATGTGAGGATATTGATCGAAAAGCCTGCGATATACATGATAAAGAAGGTAGCCACCAGCGAAATCGGTATATCGATCAGCGGTCGCAGAGCGATCAGCCAGTTTCGGAAAAAGAAAAAGATCACCAGCACCACCAGTGAAAACGAAATGATCAGGGTGTCTTTTACTTCCTCCAGTGATTTGCGGATATTGATGGTATTATCAATCAGCACATTAAAATCAATATCTGCCTTATTGGATTTTTTGATCTGGTCGAGTCGCTTATTGAACTCATTGGCGATCTCGATATTATTGGCACCCGGTTGTGGGATGATCGCCAGACCTACCGCATTCACGCCATTGTATTTCCAGG
>JAGWTX010000574.1 GCA_028875955.1 Bacteroidota bacterium
AAATCCGAAAGCATCTTACCAACGTTTTAATTTTTTGTAGCTAAAAAATGCAATCATGAGTAACCTCGAAAGTTCAACTGGTGAAGGATTCAGTAATCCTTCCCAACCCAAAGACAACCGTAAACTAATATACGGAATTCTGATCGCAGCCCTGATCGGTACCTGGGGCTATATCATCTATGACAAAAGCAAGACCAAGGAAACCGTTACACAGTTACAAACACAGATCGTGAATGTAGACAGTGCCCGGAATGCCATCCAGCAGGAGTTCCTGGTGGTTTCCGCCAAAGCCGATTCCCTAACCCAGAACAATATCCAGCTTACCGGTGAACTGGCGGATAAAAACCATGCCATCCAGAAACTAAAAGGCAATATCAGTAGTATCCTGAAAAGGAAAAACGCAACTGACAAAGAATTGGCACAGGCAAAGGAGATGATTGGCGAATTGAACGGAAAAATCGATGGCCTGTTTGCCGAAGTGGAAAAACTGAAAGGGGAAAACCAGCAGCTAACCTCTACCAATCAACAACTCAATTCAGACAAGTCGCAATTGACAGCTGAAAAAGCGAACCTGGAACAGAATCTTTCCTCTGTAAAAACGGATAAGGAAAAACTGGAACAAAAAGTAGATGTGGCCTCCACTTTACATGCCTCCAATATTGGTATCGCGGCCATCAAAGTCAGCAGTAACGGTAAAGAAAAAGAAACCTCCACTGCCAAAAGAGCCAACCTGATGCGGATCATGTTCAGGATCGATGAGAACCGGGTTACCCCTTCGGGTACAAAAGACATTTATGTGATCGTGACCGGCCCGGATGGTAAAACCATTACCGAAGGGGGTTCGTTTACCACCCGCGAAGAAGGGGTAAAAGCCTATACCAGCAAGGTCAGTGTCAATTATGAACAGGGCAAAGTGATTCCGGTAAGTTTCGACTGGAAGCAAAACGAAAAATACATGGAAGGAAAGTATACCATTGATATTTATAACAATGGGTTCAAGATTGGGGAAGGCAGCAAAACCCTGAAAAAAGGCGGTTTATTCAGCTGATAAATGGAACTTAACCTGAAAAAGCAGTTATCTACGACAGATAACTGCTTTTTTATTTACCCGGTAGCCCGATCAACCCATGAATTTCTCCCTGCCAATCTGATCCAATAAAATCTCAACCAAGATGATCTGTTTCCTAACTTAGTAGCCGTTATTATGGAACAAATCTTTAAACAAAGATGACCCTACCCCACTGGCTTAACTGGAAAACGATACTGGTCTGTATTGCCATACTGCTGGTGAGCGGAACGATCTTTTACTCCCAGTATGTGTCGGGGAAAATTGCCAGGGAGGAAAGAAAGAATGTGGAAGCCTGGGTGGAAGCGCAGCATACGATTTTGAATTCATCCGACAGTGCCAGTATTAACCTGGCTACGAGGATTTCAACGGAGAATAACCAGATTCCCATCATCGAGACCAACGAACAGGATAAGCTAACGGGCAATTATCTCAATCTTGACTCAAACGAAGTCAGGAACAATCCCGGATACCTGGAACGGAAACTGGCAGAATTCAAAAGATACAATAACCATCCCATCATCATGGTACTGAAAGAAAAACCCTTTACGGCCAATCAGTATTATTACGGGCAAAGCGATCTTTTAAAGGAAGTGAAATTGTATCCATTGATCCAATTGGTCATTGTAGCCCTTTTTATCACCATCGCCATCTTATCCATACAAACCTCCAACCGGAGTGCGCAGAACCAGTTATGGGCATCGATGGCCAAGGAAACCGCCCATCAGCTGGGCACGCCTGTATCCAGTTTACAGGGATGGCTCGAATTATTAAAGGAGCAGGATGTCAACAGCGAGATCGTGCCTGAGATAGCAAAAGATGTCAACCGGTTATTGCTGATCACCGACCGCTTTGGAAAAATCGGTAGTGAACCGAAACTGGAATGGCGGAATCCTGCTGAACAGATTCACCTGATGATGGAATATATGCGGAAAAGAACGGGTGGAAGGGTTTCCTTAACTTTTGATGACCATCACATCAAAGAACTGAACTGCAGGATCTCCCCTCCGCTATTTGACTGGGTTCTGGAAAACCTGATCAAAAATGCTTTGGATGCCATAGAAGGAAACGGAAGCATAAAAATTCAGGCAGAAAAAAACGAAAGATTTATTCTGATTGATGTTACAGACACAGGAAAGGGGATA
>JAGWTX010000575.1 GCA_028875955.1 Bacteroidota bacterium
CAATACCTTGAGTATAGCAAGCATACAAAACGAATTATTCCGTTTATCTGGTAAATGTTCCGAAGTCCTATGGGGTTATTTATTTTTTCCAATCCAAATCCAAACGTCTGTTTTCTTCAGGGAAAGCGGATCAGACAGTTCTTTTTGACCATCTTTCTTCTTCCTTTGTTTGTCACGGCCCAGGAAACCGTTGTCATAAACCAATCCGATAAACCTTTTCAGTTAGGCAGTCATTTATCCATTCTGCTGGATACCACCAACCGGTTCACACCTTCAACAATTACAGAAGCTGCCGGCTTTATACCATCAAAATCCAGGATCCCTGTTTTCCCGGTGGTAAAAGGATCTATCTGGCTCAGGTTTACACTGATCAATCAAATTGCCGATCATGCCCTATACCTTGATCTGCAATACGCCAACATCTCAGAACTTGAATTCTATCATGTAAAGGATACAGGGCTGGTTTTGCTGCAAAAGACCGGGAATGATCTCCCTTTCGACAAGGCAAAACAGGTAAGTCCGTATTATATCTGTAATGTACCGCTTTTCAAAGGGGAAACCGGTTCTTATTATATCCGTATCAGCAGCAAACACCAGGTCCTGCTTCCACTTTTTGTAGAGAACAGGATCTCGTTGGATAATTCCATCGGTTTACAGGAACTGGTCATTGGAATCTATATGGGAATCATGCTGGCTATTTTCCTGTACAACCTCTTTTTATATTTTTCCACCAAGGACATCAGTTACCTGATCTATATCCTGTACCTGTTCTTTTTAACCGTAGCACAGGTTACGCTGGCCGGGTTCGCCTTTAAATATATCTGGCCGGATTATCCTGTGATCAATGATTATGCATTGCCCATATCCTCCGCATTGGCAGGTATCAGCGGGATCGCTTTTGCGATCTTTTTCCTGAGGACCAGATTTTATACCCCCAGGCTAAATCCCTGGTTATTCCTCCTCATTTTCCTTTACCTGATTTCGATTGTCCTTAGTATTGTGAATGCGAACAGTGTGAGTTATACGATTCTGAATCTCATCAGCCTTATTGGCGGGCTGACCCTGATTTCTGCCTCCTGGTACATTGCCCGAAAGAAAAAATACAAACCCGGTTATTTTTATTTTGTAGCCTGGATTGCATTCCTGGGTGGATTGGTGGTATTTGTATTCCGTAACCTGAACATCCTCCCTTACAATAATTTCACGACTTATGTGCTATATATAGGCTCTGCTATCGAAGGCATTCTGCTTTCCATAGCCCTGGCAGACAAGATCAATGTTTTACGGAGGGAAAAGGAGCTGTCGCAGGCTGAAGCGCTGAAAGCGTCAAAGGAAAATGAGAGGCTGGTGAAGGAACAGAATGTGGTGCTGGAGAAAAAGGTAAATGAACGGACGGCGGAATTACAAACCTCCAACCAGAACCTGACTGTGGCGATGCAGGATCTGAAAGATACCCAGATACAGTTGGTGGAAGCAGAGAAAATGGCTTCCCTGGGTCAACTGACGGCCGGTATTGCGCATGAGATCAATAATCCCATCAATTTCGTAAAATCCAATATCAAGCCCCTGCAACTGGATATCAAGGATCTGATTGAGATCATTGATGCCTATGATACCCTGCATGCGACTGCAACCGGTGATATCCCGGGTAAACTCTCTGAGATCGAAAAACTGAAAAAACAGATCGATGTGAGCTATGTAAGAACCGAAATAAACAGCCTGGTAAAAGGGATCCAGGAAGGGGCGGAGAGAACGGCTGAGATCGTGATGGGTTTGCGGAATTTCAGCCGGTTGGATGAAAGTGAAGTGAAAACGGTAAATATTCATGAAGGCATCGAATCAACCCTGGTCATCCTGAAAAACAGTTTGCCGGCAAATATCCGGATCCAAAAAGATTTTCAGGCAGATGGTATGATCGAGTGTTTCCCAGGAAAAATGAACCAGGTATTCATGAATATCCTGAGTAATGGTATTCAGGCCATCAAGCAAAAAGAGGAACAGTCTGAGAATGAATCCATTCATATACAGACGCTGGATAAGGGAGATCACATCGAGATCCGTATCAAGGATTCCGGTATCGGTATGACAGAAGAGGTGAAACAAAAGATTTTTGACCCTTTCTTTACCACCAAGGATGTAGGTGAGGGAACAGGCCTGGGGCTTTCCATCGTTTATAAAATTATCCAAAAACACGGTGGCAGGATTGAAGTT
>JAGWTX010000021.1 GCA_028875955.1 Bacteroidota bacterium
TCCTTCATTTCGGCTTCCAGGTTTATCGGCAGCGGTTGTTTGAATGTCATGGCCACCGAATCATACACAGGTTTTTGGGTATGCGTATAGATGGTAGCGATGATCTGCTGGTCATTCCAGGCAAGGATGGAACCTTCGCTGGTATACAGGTAACTGTAGTCTTTCTCTTTTTTGATCACCTTGTCTTTCAGCTCATCTTCTGTTTTCAGGAAAGCTTCCCACTTGGCCACATCTTTTATACCGCCTAAAATGCTGAATGCATTGGTTACACTGTTATCACTGTTGGTCTTGTTCTGCATAAACAGGAACAACTGGTTCCCCCAATTGATTCCGGCATTGTTTTTAATCGATTCGAACTTCGCCTTGTCTTTTTCATCCGTACTGTCTTTTTTGAACACACGGCTCAGCAAAGTATCCATACTGATCCCACCTTTCTGCAGTTTATCCTGCATTTGCTGCGGATCGAGTACCAGAACGAAACTGGCATCCTTCGGTATGTATTTGGCTTCTTTGGGTATATTATTTTTACAGGAGCTGAGACCTGCAGCCAATAATAGAACCAGGCAAATGTTTTGCAATATTTTTTTCATAATCAGGTGACATGTTTTGTGCCTTGCTAAGTTAGACCATCTCTTTGAAATGTTTCTGAGATTGTGGTTTAGCGGATAATGGCGTGATAAATGGCTTCCTGAATGTTTGGACGAACATTCATCTGCCCCAGTTTATTGTTGTTCCTGGTTGGCGTAACCCGGTTGGATAGAAAAATATACACCAGTTTGTATTTCGGATCCACCCATACGCAGGTTCCCGTAAAACCCGTATGTCCAAAGGTTTCCGGTGAAACACTTTTGGAAGGGTAGGGTTCTTTGCGGGTATCATTGTCCTTTTCCGGTTTATCAAAACCCAATCCCCTTCTGCTCACAGTGCTGTTGTAGGCCGTAAACTTGGCTACCGTTTTCTGTTGGAGATACCTGACACCATTCAGCTCCCCTCCATTGAGCAACATCTGGTATAACTGGGCCAGGTCGTAGGCATTGCTGAAGAGTCCGGCATGGCCTGCCACACCGCCAAACATGGCGGCGCCTTCATCGTGCACATCTCCCCGGATCAATTGGTTTCTGAAATGGGTTTCCTCTTCCGTAGGGATGATCTGGTCCAGCGGCATCCTCTCTCTTGGCCGGAATGTGGTACTCAGCATATGCAGCGGGGCATAAAAATGCTGATACGCATATTCATTCAAAGGCATACCGCTAACGGCTTCCACGATCTTGCCCAGAAAGATAAAATCATTGTCGCTGTACACATATTTATCCGGCGCTGTGAGTTTGCTTTGCAAAATCCTTTTGTTCAATGTGTCTTCCCAGTCGTTTCGTAAATACAATCCCTCGGCAACCCGATACTGGTGTTTATTGTCTTTCTGGGTTGAGAAATACTGCGGCAGGGGTTTGCCGGTTACCGAATCGATCACTTCCCGGTAAAAAGGGATAAATGGCACCAATCCGGCCTGGTGTAATAATATCTCATTCAGCGTAAGATGTGCTTTGTTGCTTCCCCTTACCCAGGGAAGATAATCGCCCAGGGTTTTATTCAGGTCAATCCGGCCCTCTTCATACAGTTTCATGATGGAAACGGTAGTGGCGGATACCTTGGTTACAGATGCGAGATCAAAAGCCTTGTCAATGGTAACCGGTTCTTTTTTATCAAAATTGGTGTAACCAAATGCTTTGTCATACACCAGTTTGCCATCCCTTGCCACCAGCACCACGCAACCCGGTGCAGCACCTTTTGTTACTGCATCATTGGCAATGGAATCGATCTTCTCGAGTCCTTTTGAAGACAAACCCACCGATTCCGGACTCGCCATGGGGAAATAGTTGTTAAACTGGATCCCCTCCCCGAATTTCCATTTCTCCGATACGGTTACCGGAAGGGTCCCTTTTGCATTGATCCGTCCTTCCAGCAGATGAACCGCTGCCACCTGCGTTACAGAATCATCTTCATAGCATTCGATCAGGTTGGGTGCGGTTTCTATGTTTTTTAAAGCATAGGGATTGCCGAAGACAAGCGTGATGGTATGCTGCGTTTGTAATTGCTGAAGAAGATGAATGGAAACCGGTGATAAGCCGAAATTATTGGCAGGTCTTCTGTTGAAATTGTGCAACCCGGCAATGATCACATCATAATTTTTCTCTAGCAACCGGTTCAGGACTTTTTCGGCACCCGCCTCATCATTGGTTTCAGATGGTATCACTGTGCTTGTCTTTTCATCCATGAGCTGTTTGCCCAATTCGGATTTGTTGTCGAACAGGTACACATCCGCCTGAAAATCCTCTCTTAACCGGGTAGCAATGGTATTCTCGCCCGGTGCACCAATACTGATATAAGCGATCCTCTTCCCTTTTTCCAGGGGAAATACCGAAGGATTCTTTTTGCTGACCAGGGTCAATGCCTCTTCGCTGATCTTTTGATTGATGGCAAGCGTTTGTGCATTCAAGTCATTGACCAGATTCGTCGTATCAATCGTTTTCCGTTTATTCAGTCCCAGGTGATATTTAGCCAGCAGCACTTTTTTAACCTTTGCATCAATGATATCCCAGCTGAGCCTGCCTTCCTCGATGGCTTGTTTGACGGAAGCGATACTTCCGGGTATGTCGCCGGGCAGACAAAGCAGGTCATTACCGGCTATCAGCGATCTGACAGAAGCTTCCCCTTTCGGAAAAAACTTTGCCACACCCTGCATTTCCAAAGCATCGGTAAAGGTGATGCCCTGGAATCCCAGTTCATTCCGTAATATGCCCGTTACGCTTTTTTCGGATAGCGAACTGGGCAGATTGGGTGTGCTGTCGATGGCGGGTATAGACAGGTGTGCGGTCATGATACTGCCAACGCCGGCAGCAATCATCTGGCGAAAAGGATAGAGTTCCAGGCTATCCAGTTCCGCTCTTGATTTGAGGATCACCGGAAGATCCTTGTGCGAGTCTACCGAAACGTCTCCGTGGCCCGGAAAATGTTTGGCGGTAGCCATGATGCCCGTTTCCTGCATACCCTTCATATAGTTGATGCCGAATAAGGCAACTTTGTATTTGTCTTCTCCAAAACTCCGGTCATTGATCACCGGGTTCAGGGGGTTGTTATTGATATCCACTACAGGCGCATAATTGACCTGGATACCCATTCTTTTGCATTGTTCGCCTACTGCTTTACCGAATGCATGCACCAGCGGGGCATCCTGTGTGGCACCCAGCATCAATTGTCTGGGAAAAGAAATCACACTGTCCAGACGCATACCCAATCCCCATTCCCCGTCAATGGATATCAGCAAGGGTGTTTTGGCAATGGACTGGTATTGATTGGTTAAGAGTGCCTGTCTTACGGGTCCTCCCTGGAAAAAACAGAGTCCGCCTACATTGTATTTTTTGATGAGATCGGTCACTTCTGCCACATGTTCGGGTCCCAGATTGCTATGTGCCCGGATGATCATCAGCTGTGCAATACGCTCGTCCTTACTTAGTTTTTTGAATTGCTGGTTCACCCATTTTTCTGCGGCAGGTGTCTTTGTATAAAAATCCTGCGCCAGAGAGGGTTGTACCAGAAATAATAAGGGCAGCCATGCTGCCTTGCTAAAAAATGCTTTTACGCTCATTGTTCCGCTTTAAAACCGGAAGATACTAATTATCAGGTATTAGCTGTCAACAGAACCACCACAGGGCTGATAATAACAAGGCCGTAACAGGTTGCTGTTACGGCCTTTGTAAAAATGTTTTATCTGATCAGGCTTTTTCTTCGGGATTCTCTTCTTCCGCTTCTTCCGCTGATAATACGGGATCGATATGATTGGCCTTGATGATGGCGTACCATTTGATCATTTTTTTCATATCACTGGCATATACCCGGGCAAAATCCATATCCGGATATACTTTCTGGAAATAGGCCTTGATGGCAGCGGCGTCCTTATCCGAAGGAAGCGCTTCCTTGCTTTTTCCCATGGCTGAAAAAATTTCTACCAGGTTTACATTGTCCCTGACTGTATACACTTCAATACTTTCCAGGTGGGAAAAATTATGTACCCGGCTGCTGACAAACCGGGTGGTTTGGTCTTCGAGCGACTTTACAATGGCTCCATCTGTTTTGCTCCCAACCAGTTCAAATAAACCGTTCAGACCGCTGATGGATATTAATTTACTATACTCCATGATTTCTATTTTAAGAGCTGCAAAGTAAGGGTAAAATGCAGAAAATCACCCGAAGATTCTGTTGGAAGGGATATTGTCGGCATCCAGGTCTGTAAAATAGGCGAAATGACGGTCTATATAATTGATTAATAGCTATATAGGAGAATAAAACCGAAGGGTTCCCATACCGGAAATGTTAATGGGAGTGATTTGAGCTGACGCGTAAAATTTAACAAAACACTTCAGGTATCCGGATGGGTTTCAGTAGGTGAAATTCAGGCTTCGGTAAATCAGCCATAGGCAAAAACAGATATTGCTTACATTAGTAAAAACCTGTGATATGAAAAAAAACTTTCTCTGCCTGATTTTGGTAACCTGCTTTTTTTCCGGGTTTACTCAATCAAATTCAACCCTTTCCTGCTCCCAAAATCCGGTCTACCGACAATTTGATTTCTGGATCGGCGACTGGGATGTATATAACCTGAAAGGTGCATTGGCTGGAACCAGTCATGTGGAAAGATTACTCGACAGTTGCGTTATCCTGGAGAACTGGACAAGTACACAGGCGGGTTATGCTGGAAAAAGTTATAACACCTACAACACAGCTACCGGCAGATGGCAGCAATATTGGGTGGATAACAGGGGAGGTGTTACCGAATATTTTGATGGTCATTTTGAAAACAATACCATGATCCTGCAGACGAGCAATAACAAACAACCAGGTGGCGGTTATTTAATACAGAAAATGACTTTTTTTCATTTGAACGATGATACGGTTCGCCAGTTTGGCGAGAACTCAACCGATGGGGGACAAACCTGGAAAACAGCTTTTGATCTGACCTATAAAAGAAAAAAATAAAAACAATGCCTGTGTGATACAAAAATGTCATCAATTGCTTTGAGATGCCGTCCCTTTCCATCAAAACCGATGATTACCTGCTCACTACTCACTACCACCCAAAACTGTTTAAACCCAATCCTATTTTTGTTCCTGTAATGCGGCTTCCAGCCTTTGGGCTACGGTTTCATAATCTGTATAACCCCTTGCCAGCAGGGTGAACCTGGTTTCGGAATTCTGCAATAACAAACAGGGATAGCCTGTTACCTGTAATTGTTTACAGAGTTGAAACTCGTAATACGCCTGCTCCTTGTATTCTTCGGATGCCAGTTTGGTGTAAAAGGTTTCCGGCTGAATGCTGTATTTTTCCAGCAGGTGACGGTATGCTTCGTCGTCTGTCAGGTCCCTGCCTTCAAAATGCAAAGCATACTGAAGATCGGCGGCAAATGCCACTTGTTTGTCGGGATAGAACTCCTTGAAAATACAAAGCGCGATGGCTGGTTTTTCTGAATGGGGAAACCAGTCGCTGAGATCCGGATGCCGGATATGCCATAGATAGTCTTCTCCGAATTTGATACCTGTATATTCTTCAACCGTGGGATAGGCTTTTTCTATATAGCCAGCCGTAGCGGCAATGGGCACCGGTTTTTCGGGGAGGATCATGCCACCGGACAATACTTCAAAATTCAGATCCGGAAAAGAATCCGCCAGTTTTTTGATGACAGGACTGAACCCGTAACACCAGCCACAATAGGCATCATAGCAATAGAACAAATTGGGTTTCATTCATCGAAGATATTGAAATGGTTTGTAGTCTGTGGTCTGTGGTCTGTGGTTGGAAGTCATTTGTACTGCTATTCGCGGAATCTTCGCTTCGATTTGGGGTTGAAAACCTTTATCCTGCTTCCTCAAAATATATTATCAAGCATTTCATAAACCCAATGCGCCAAAAACTAATGCGCCAATGCGCTGAAAGGTTTGGGGTCCAGCTATTCTCGGGATCTCCGTTTCGCTTCGATTTGGGGTTGCGGTTTTGTTTTTTTGTTAAGGTTTGGGTTGGATGAATGGCTTGAATCTTTTATATCTTTGCCAACAATAAACCACAGACTACAAACCTCAAACCTCACCCCATGCCCGGATTTGAATTATTTGGCGAAGAAGAAAGAAAAGAAGTGAATGATGTACTGGAAACAGGGATCCTCATGCGTTATGGTTTTGACGGACCACGCAAAGGTATCTGGAAGGCTAAGGAATTGGAGCAAGCGATAACAGAAGTGTTCGGTTGTTCTTATGCACAACTCACATCCAGCGGGACATCTGCCCTTACCACGGCCATGGCTGCCCTGGGCATTGGAGCCGGCGATGAAGTGATCATGCCGAGTTTTACGTTTGTCGCCAGTTTTGAAGCCGTATTAAGCGTTGGTGCAGTACCGGTTTTAGTGGATATCGATGAGACACTGACCCTGGACCCCGATGCTGTGCGGGCTGCCATCACCCCTAAAACAAAATGTGTGATGCCGGTTCATATGTGCGGCAGTATGGCTGACCTGGATGCTTTACAACAAATCTGCAGGGAATTCTCGCTGATCTTATTGGAAGACGCCTGTCAGAGTATCGGTGCAAGTTACAAAGGAAGGATGCTGGGTACGATCGGTGATGCAGGAACATTTTCCTTTGATTTTGTAAAGACGATCACCTGTGCGGAAGGAGGGGTTGTGATGACGAATTCAAAAGACATCTATAGTAAATCCGATGGCTATACCGATCATGGACATGACCATGCAGGCGTTGACCGTGGAGCGGATCTGCATCCTTTTATCGGTTTTAATTACCGGATCAGTGAACTGCATGCGGCAGTTGGACTGGCCCAGATAAGAAAGCTGTCCACATTCCTCGAAATCCAGAAAAAAAATAATTTGTTACTGCGTTCTTACCTGGAACAGATACCCGAAGTGAGTTTCCGGAAGGTACCGGAAGGTGGTGTAGACAGTTATAGTTTTCTCAGCTGGTTCCTTCCGGATGAAACACTGACCCGTGCTTTTGTGGAAGAGATGAAAACACAGGGAATACTGGCGGGAAATTTTTATTGGTTTGTCAATAACTGGCACTATATCAGTAAATGGGATCATCTCAAACAGGCCAAAACCCTCAATGCCCTGAGTGAAGTACAGAAACAGGCCATCCTGCAATTGGGTCAGACAAGCTTTCCTGCCAGTGATGCCATCATGAGTCGTTGTATTTCCACTGCGATCAGCCTGGTATGGACCGAAGAACAGATCCGGGATAAAGGGGAAAAGATGGCCAAAGCCATCCAAAAAGTTTTACTGGCAAACAGGCAAAACGCATAAAGCTAATGGCCACTTATCTGGTATCCCGGTCTGAAAGTAAAAAGCGAAAATCATTGCTGTTGGGATACCTGTACCTGGTGATCAGCATCGGGGTACTGATCGTATCGATTACAATGGATGGACGAAGTAACCTGATCCGGATTTTGAATGTAGTGGTTTTTCTCAATTTCGGTTGGGTGGGCTTTGAAAAAATCAGGAATGCAAAATGCGAAAAAAGCCTGGAAATCACTCCCGGGATAATTCGGTTTAACCAAAAATTTGATTTACGTCGTTTTACCGAAATCAGCTGGGATGATATCCGCTGGATAAAATTTGACAAAAACGATACCGTGCTTTTTTTCCAGGATAGCAGCATACAAAAAAACCTGGAACTGACTGATTTTACGGAATCTCAACAGGAGAATATTCGGGAAGCCATACAGGACCAGGCCCGGCAACGATCCATCCGGCTGATTAATTTTTCCGGACCGCTTTCAGAGGCTGTCTGAAATACTTGTTTTTCCCTTCCATTTCATTCACATAATCCAGACTGCCCAGTCTGACGCGAAAAGGGATTTTGGTTAACTTTTCCAATTGCCATTCCTTTTTACAAAAAAATCCAAGTTGGTTGCTGTAAAAGTCTTCCGGCAGCGGTCTGATGGGTACCAGCCGCATACTATCCGTCAGTTTTGCCGGGGCAGGTGGACGTGAAGTAATGTATTGCGCATTACTGACAGAAACGGTTATTAGCAATAAATTCACAAAAAAACAAATGCGTTTCACGGTTGCTTAGCTTTCTTTTGTAACGTAAATTTACACTATTAAAATAACAACCCATGCCTGAGTGGTTGGTACCCGTTAATATGTCATTACTTTGCAGGTAGCGTTTTAAAGAATATGTCGTTAAGCCAGTCATTACAACAGAAACTATTACAAAAACTATCCCCCCAGCAGATTCAGTTAATGAAGCTGTTGCAGATCCCTACGGCCAATCTGGAAGAAAGGATCAAGGAAGAACTGGAGGAAAATCCTGCCCTGGAAGTGGATGATGAAGGGCATGAGGATGAATATGGAGATGATATTCAGGATGAATTTGACAATGCGACCGACGATGATGCCGACCTGGATGGCAGTGAAGAGGAATATGATAATGTGGATATCAGCGAATACGTAGTGGATGATGATGGTGAAATTGCTGATTATAAGATGAAGGATGACAATTATCCGGAAATGGACGATCAGAAAGTGATCCCTATCCGGGTGGAATCCAGTTTTCATGACCTGCTGCTAAACCAGCTGGGTATGATGGAACTGAATGAAAGGGATTATAAGATCGCTGAACAGATCGTGGGTAGCCTGGATGATGATGGATACCTGCGAAGAGAATTGTCATCGATTGCAGATGACCTCGCTTTCAGGCAGAGCCTGGTGGTAACTGAAAAGGAGATCGAAGCGCTGGTGCAACAGATACAACAGTTTGATCCGGCGGGGATCTGTGCAAGAGACCTGAAAGAGTGCCTGTTGTTACAGCTGAAACGGAAATTGAATGAAGGGAAAAGCGTGGAACTGGCTATTCAGATCCTGACCAAATACTTTGATGAGTTTACCAAGAAGCATTATGAAAAGATCCAGAGAAGCCTGAACCTTACCGATGAACAGATCAGGGATGTGATCAACCAGATCATAAAACTGAACCCCAAACCGGGCGGTAATATCGGCGAGATCAATAAGGCGGAAAGCTATATTGTTCCCGATTTTTTTGTGCTCAATAGCAATGGCAAGCTGGAATTAACCCTGAACGCCAAGAATGCCCCAGACCTCCGGATCAGTGAAGGCTATAAGGATATGCTCAAGGATTATGACAAGGGCAGTAAAAAAGACAAAAGGCAAAAAGAGGCGGTTCTTTTTATCAAACAGAAGATTGATTCTGCCAAATGGTTTATTGACATGATCAAACAGCGGCAGGATACATTGGTAAGTACCATGAGCGCCATCATGAAACACCAGCAGGAATTTTTCCTCACCGGTGATGAAACCACGATGCGCCCCATGATCCTGAAAGACATTGCCGAACTAACCGGTCTGGATATCTCAACAGTCAGCCGCGTGGCCAACAGTAAATTTGTACAGACAGAATTCGGAACCTACCGGTTAAAATTCTTTTTCAGCGAGTCATTGAGTACCGATAGCGGGGAAGAAGTGAGTACACGCGAGGTGAAGAAGATTTTGAGTGATATGATTGCGGCAGAAGAAAAACGTAAACCCCTGAGCGATGAATTGCTGACCGATATGCTGCAGGAAAAGGGTTATAATATAGCCCGGAGAACGGTAGCCAAATACCGCGAACAACTCAATGTACCCGTAGCCAGATTACGAAAAGAATTGTAACCATGCAGACAGAAATCAGTTCAACCCAACCTACCCCTGCGAATCAGGAAGCCAGTCATTCCTTATGGTTACGTATTCCTGCGAAGATCATTTCCTATCTGTTGCACCCGCTGTTCATACCCACTTATGTTTTTTTATTCCTGGTTTACCAGGTTCCCTATGAATTTGCGGGGATTTCAGCGTACCAGCTGAATCTCAGGATCTTTAGTATTTTCTGGCTGACCGCTTTTTTTCCGGCATTTGCCGTCTTTCTACTCTGGCGGCTGAAATTTAGCGAAAGTATCTTTTTGCGCACCCAAAAGGAACGCATCGTACCGTATGTGATTACGATGTTTTTTTATTGGTGGATGTATTACCTCAGCCGTAATTTCCCCGATCAGCCCGCTGTATTGAAATTCTTTTATATGGGAATCTTTCTGTCCACCGTATTTGGATTGATTCTCAATAATTATTTCAAGATCAGTCTCCATGCCATGGCAATGGGCGGGGCCATGACGGCCATTATTTTATTTGCGTTTTATTACCGGTTATCGCTGGGCTCTTCGATCTCGATAGCCACCCTTCTCACCGGCATCGTATGTACCAGCCGTTTCTTGGTCAGCGATCATACCCAAAAAGAAGTCTATGCAGGATTGATCGTAGGGATCGTTTCACAGCTGATTTCGTATTGGTTTATCATGTAGTGCTTTCCATTTCCCCAAATTCATTCAGGTAAATCCGGATGAGTAAAATAAACAGGGAGATGAGGATTGGGCCAAAGACCAGTCCGATAAACCCAAACAGGTTGATGCCAATGATCACCCCGAATGTGGTAACCAGCGGATGTGTATTGCCGATTCTTTTTTGAATTCCTATCCGGAAAACACTGTCCAGCACATTCATGATCAAAGCGCCGTAGATAAGCATCATGATCCCTTTGGTAGCATTGCCCTGGGCAAAAAATAAGATAGCCACTGATATATAGGCCAATGCAGAACCGATCATGGGTACCATGGCAGTGATACAGGTAACAACAAACCAGAAGGGAATGTCATCCACCCCAAGAAAATAATAGCCCACCGCGCCAATCACTCCCTGTAAGACAGCCGTAACCGGGATACCCAGTGCATTGGAAAAAACCAGTTTGCGAAGTTCCTCGCCCAATTGTTTTACATTCTCTTTCTTTAAAGGGACATTCCGGTATAGCCAGGCTTCCATCTCACGGGAGTTCACCAGCAGAAAATACAGGATGAAGTACAGAATGATCACTATGACCAGGGAGTTGAAAGTGGCTCCGAGCAACCTGGGTAATAACTGGGCAATGGCAATGCTGATGTTTTCAATATTCTTGTCGCTGATGAGCACCACGTGGTATTCTGTTTCGATATGTGCTATGAACATTTTCAAACCGGCAACCACTTCATTGGAATGCTGAATGGTGAAATCGATCTTTGCATACATGATATTGATGAAGAGATAAACCGGTAACAAAATGACCAGGAAAGAAGCCAGCATCAGGCAAGTGGCAGCCAGACCCTTTGACCATTTTTTCCGGGTTACCAGGTAAAGC
>JAGWTX010000576.1 GCA_028875955.1 Bacteroidota bacterium
AGTAAAGAGCTTCACCCCGTGGGGAGCGTCAAAATCGTAATGGTCCGAGAAGCAAATTCCTCCAAAAGACCTTTGTTGGATCTTTTCAGCTGCCCTTGCCATATCCATCCGGCTGTCGGAAGAATGATGAGAATGTGTATGGTTGTCGAAACAGATCATTTTCAAAACAGCGGGAATCCTTTCTGTAATAAAACAAAGGATCCCCGCCGGTATTTATTTGTTCAAGGACCGGGCTCAGGCGTTTTTGAAGGCCTTGATCCCGGCAAAATGCGACACTTTACCCAATTCGTATTCAATACGCATGAGCTGGTTGAATTTTTCTATACGCTCACTGCGGCATCCGCTGCCTGTTTTTATATGGCCGGCGTTTACAGCAACTGCCAGGTCGGCTATAAAGCTGTCCGAGGTCTCGCCGCTGCGGTGTGAGACGAAGCAGTTATAGGAATTCCTGTTGGCCAGATCAATGGTTTCCAGTGTTTCTGTTACAGTGCCTATCTGGTTCAGTTTTATGAGAATGGAATTGGCCAGGCCTTTTTTAATTCCTTCTGCCAAGATGGCTTTGTTGGTACAGAAAAGGTCATCGCCAACCAGCTCTATCTTGTTCCCGATGGTGTCGGTCAGATTCTTCCATCCCTGCCAGTCGTTTTCTGCAAGTCCGTCTTCTATCAAAACGATCGGGTATTGCCTTACCCAGCTTTCCCATATTTTAACCATTTCATCACTCGATACCAGCTGTTTTGTACTCTTGAAAAATTTATACTTTCCGTCTTCCCACATTTCGCTGGCTGCTGGATCAAGGCACAAGCTTACATCTTCTCCGGGTTTGTATCCGGCTTTGACAATCCCTTCCAGGATCATCTCTACGGCTTGTTCGTTTGTCTTCAGATCCGGGGCAAATCCGCCTTCGTCTCCCACGCCGGTACTCAGACCTTTTGACTTAAGCACGCTTTTCAGGGCATGAAAAACTTCGGCACCCATCCGTATGGATTCACGGAATGAAGGGGCATTGTGGGGAGCAATCATGAATTCCTGAAAATCAACTGTATTGTCGGCATGGGCGCCGCCATTGATCACATTCATGCACGGAACAGGCATAAGATAGGCATTGCTGCCTCCCAGGTACTGGTAAAGGGGAATACCCAGGCTTATTGATCTGGCCCTGGCATACGCCATGGATACAGCCAGGATGGCGTTGGCACCTAGTTTTCCCTTGTTGGGGGTTCCGTCCAGATCTATCATCAGATAATCCAACTCCCTTTGGTTTGTAAAACACTTTCCTTCAATAGCTTTTGCAATGTTGTTATTAACATTGGAAACGGCTTTAAGCACTCCTTTTCCGTTATAGCGCTTTTTATCTCCGTCGCGAAGTTCTACAGCTTCCCTTTCACCGGTGGATGCCCCGCTTGGTACCATGGCGGTTGCCCTGGTGCCATCTTCGAGTGACAACCTGACCTCTATCGTGGGATTTCCTCTTGAATCCAATATTTCAATAGCTTCAACTTTTTTGATTTTCATTATATGATCCTCCAGAATTAAATGATTATATCCTGCAAATTTACAGTATAAAAATGAATCCGTAAAAGAACCCACATAAAAAAACCGCGATGTTATCGCGGTTTGGGGTGGTGCCACCGGGAATCGAACCAGGGACACAAGGATTTTCAGTCCTTTGCTCTACCAACTGAGCTATGGCACCATTTTGGAATGGGGGAACAAAGTTAATTATTTATTTACAGCCGGCAAAATTTTTATTTTTATTAAACTATTGATGCCTGAGTCCATCAAATGGATACATTTGTCAAATTTTTACCATTTCACACTTTTTGAATCAATATGAAAAAAAGGAATATCATCATTTTGAGCTCTGTGGCCGTTGTAGCCATCGTGCTTATTATCATTTTTTCAACCGGCAACAAGGACGGTTACCTACCCCAGGTAGTCAAGGCTCAGAAGGGTCTTTTTGAGATCATTGTCACAACAACCGGAGAATTGGAGGCCGAAAACAACATCAAAATTGAAGGTCCGGCCGGAATGCTTGCCCGGAATGTGCGTTTGGGAGAGGTCAAGATCCAGGATCTGATTCCCGAAGGTACTGTTGTAAGTCAGGGTGATTATGTGGCTACACTGGACAGGACTTCGGCAGACAATTCGCTCAAAGACCTGGAAGATGAGCACGAGGCCCTGATAGCAAAATATGACAGGACCCTC
>JAGWTX010000577.1 GCA_028875955.1 Bacteroidota bacterium
AAGGCTTTTCATCATGCTTTCCTCCTTTCGCAATGGCAAACACATGCAACACTTGCGGAAACAAAGCATCCATGTATTCAAGTGCCCCTTTTGCAGATCCGGGAAAAGTCAACACCAGGGTATCTCCAGCAAACCCCGCTACGCTTCTGGATAACATGGCATAAGGCATCCGATCCTGTCCATATCTGCGGGCCTGTTCCATAATACCGGTCAGCTCCCTGTCGAGCAAAGGTTTTACCGTTTCAGGTGTGATATCCCTTGGAGAAACACCGGTGCCCCCTACAAAAATTAAAAGCGGTATGCCTTTTGATTTGTTTTTCTCCAGTGCCGTTTTTATGGCGCCGGCATCATCCGGAATCACGGTATAGTCAGTCGTTTCAATCTGCAAGCCGGTTAATCTTTCCACCACCAGCTTACCTGACCTGTCTTCTGCTTTTTTGGCGAATACGGTATCCGAACAAACCACCACAGCCGCATGAAGCCTTTGGCCTTCGGGTAAGGTATATTGGGATTTTCCACCCTCCTTGTGAATTAGCCTGATCTGCTGAATTTCTATTTGTTTATCGATCGGCTTCAGCATATCATATAAGGTCAATGCCGCAACTGAAGCCCCGTGCATCGCTTCTACTTCAACACCGGTTTTATAAACCGTATGCACTTCTACGGTGATCTCGATGGCCAGTCCGTTGATCTCAAAACCCACCTCCGTATATTCAATAGGCAATGGATGACAATCCGGTATCAGGTCGCTGGTCTTTTTAACCGCAAAAAGGGCTGCCACTTTTGCAAAGGAAAACACATCTCCCTTGGGGACCGTATGTTCCTGTATGGCCCGGATGGTATTTTCGGAAGAAACAAGTACACGGGCTAGTGCAATCGCTTTCCGCAGCGTATTTCCTTTATGGGTGATGTTTACCATATCATGTATTTTCTTTCCAGATCGTTCCTGCCGTATCCAGTATTTCCTTGCCCCAAATGGGTAATTGGTTTTTGATGGCTTCCACGAGTTCCTCACAGGCTTCCATGGCAGCCTTCCTATGCCGGGAAGATACGAATACAAATAAACAGATCTCCCCTGTCAGTACCCGGCCTAAACTATGGTATACATGCATACAGGTGAGTGGATACCTGGAAAAAATGGTTTCCCGGATCTCCTGCATCTTAGTTAGCGCCATTTCTTCATAAGCGGTATAGTCAATCGCTATTACTTTTCCTTCCGCTTTCTCATCCGCCCTGACCTGTCCCAGAAAAATACTATGTGCCCCGATTTCCGTACGCGTAGCATGTTTCTGCAGATCGTCCGCAATTTTTTGTGCCGGAATAGAGCCATCTATAAAGATATTTTTGACATTTTTTTCTTTCATGCTTCTGTCTTATGTAAATATGCGGTTACGCCACCCCTGACACTATAAACGGCCAGGTTTCTTTTTTTCCGGATCAGTTGTGCTGCATAGAGACTCCGGACACCCTGGTGACAAATGATACAAATTTCTTTTTCAGGCAATGCATCAATCGCCGATGACAATTCAGACATGGGGATTTGCGCATCTGAAAAACTGATCGGGGGATATTCATGTCTTTCCCTTACATCCAATACAAACACATCGGGCTTACCGATCCGTTGTGTGAATGTAGCGATATCCATTTCAGGAATATCGTCAATATCCCCACAATACCCATCATCATCGCTGTTTTCAAAATCCGGATATCCCATTACCGGCTGATCAGGATGCAATTTCAAAGTGATTTCAAAGGAATGCGCCTGCAACAAATTAATCGTATATAACCTGCCATACAGGGATTTACCCAATCCTGTGATCAGCTTGATGGCTTCGTTTGCCTGCAGACAGCCAATCATACCGGGCAGGACACCCAACACACCGGTTTCCGCACAGGAGGGTATCTCTCCCTGGGAAGGAGGTACCGGGAAAAGATCGCGGTAATTGATTGCCCTGGGTTGCTGACCTGGGAGATTGAATACCGTTACCTGTCCTTCAAAACGGTTTACCGCACCATAGATAAATGGCTTATTCAATAAGACACAGGCATCATTGATCAGGTATCTGGCAGAAAAATTATCTGTCGCATCAATCACCAGGTCATAGGATTGTATGATATCCAATGCGTTTTGCCGGGTCAAGGAAAAGGGATAGGGATGCAATTGCGTGGATGAATTCATCCGTTCAATATTTGCCGAAGCAGCTTC
>JAGWTX010000022.1 GCA_028875955.1 Bacteroidota bacterium
CAATTGATCCAGGCTTTGTATGCGACTGGGAAACCGGTTGTACTTGTATTGATCAATGGTCAGCCACTCACGATAAATTGGGAGAACCGGTATCTACCCGCTATTCTGGAAGCCTGGTTCCCCGGACCTTCCGGCGGAACCGCTATCGCAGAAACCCTTTTCGGAACCAATAACCCCGGCGGAAAATTATCCATTACTTTTCCAAAGACCATGGGACAGATCGAAATGAATTTTCCTTTCAAACCCGCATCACAGGCCGGACAACCCGGCGACGGTCCCAATGGTTATGGAAGAACCGCAGTGGTTGGTCCGTTGTATCCTTTCGGTTATGGGTTGAGCTATACACATTTTGCTTATTCGCATCTTACGGTCAGCCCTGAACAACAGAAACCACAGAGAGATATCCAGGTTGGTATTGATATAACCAATACAGGCGCAGTAAAAGGTGATGAAGTGGTGCAATTGTACCTTAAGGATCTCGTGAGCAGTGTTACCGTGTATGATACACAATTACGCGGATTTGAACGTATCACATTAGAACCCGGTGAAACCAAAACAGTTCGATTCACCCTTCATCCGGATGATCTTTCCCTGATTGATAAAAACATGCAACGGGTTGTTGAACCGGGGGATTTTGAAATCCTCGTGGGCAGTTCATCGGTTGATATCAGAGCTAAAAAAACCTTTACGATCCATCCGGAAGGATCGTAAAGGTTTTTATCGGTATCTTTTTTTTACAAATTTCCTGTCAGCTGCAGTTTGATAACAGAAGCCATCTTATCCGGCGCATGGGCAGGCAACTGAATCTGTACACCTTCCGGTGTTTGTTTTGACTGGCAGAGAATACCATTCGCCAGCAGTTTTGCACTGGTGATGGAATGATGCAGACCCGGCACCCATAATTTGCCATCTGCAGGCCAATCAAATATATGCAGGTAAAGGATGGTTCCCGATCCACTGGTTTTCTGGGTACATCTTCCCCAGGAAAGCGGTGGCAAAGGACTTGCATGCGTTGCATAGATGGCTTCCCCGTTTGTCTTCATCCATTTACCGATTTCGGATAAGGCTTCCACACTTTGCTGAGGAAAGGTACCATCTGGTTTGGGTCCGATATTCAATAAATAATTGCCCCCCTTGGAAGCGATATCGCACAGGTTATGAATCAGGGTTTCCGGTGTTTTCCAGTTATTATCCGATGTACGATACCCCCAGGTGCCATTCATGGTCATACAGGTTTCCCAGTCCTTTCCATCCAGTTCATTCAACCCCGGTATTTTCTGTTCCGGGGTTTTGGTATCACCCGGGAAATCGGGTCTTTTCAAACGATCATTGGTAATGATGTCCGGTTGGTATTTCAATTGTGCCTGTAATGCCAGTGCCGCTTCTTCCGTCATATTGGTGGGCGTGTCCCACCACAGCACAGAAACCTTTCCATAATTCGTGAGTAATTCCTTCACTTGTGGAACAGCCACTTCTTTGATGTAGTCTGCAAAACTTCTGGTTTCCTGTGCGGGATCCCAATGTCCGTCATGTGCTTTTGTATAGGCATCGATTGCAGCAGAATCGGGGTTGGCCCATCCGTCGGAAGCGGGTCTCCTGGAAACGGCACCTCCGGGATTATTCCAGTCCTGAGCCTGTGAATAATAAAAACCCAGTCGGATGCCATACTTGTGACAGGCAGCTGCCAGGGGTTTCAGCACATCTTTTCCATAAGGTGTTGCATCCACGATATTCCATTTACTGGCTTTGGTTTTGAACATGGCAAAACCATCGTGGTGCTTGGCGGTGATCACAATGTATTTCATACCCGCCTGTTTTGCCATTCTTACCCATTCATCCGCATTGTATTTAACGGGATTAAAATTTTTGGCCATCGCCTGGTATTCCGCCACCGGGATCTTGGAACGGTTCATGATCCATTCCGCACCGCCTTTTAACTGTTCATGCCCATGATATACACCGGCCCATTGTGCATACACGCCCCAATGGATAAACATCCCGAACCGGGCTTCACGCCACCATTGCATGCGTTCGTCTTTTGTTTTCTGTTGTGCACTTACCTGTAGTGACAGACATAAACCGCAAAAAAGAAGGATACTGAGTTTTTTCATGTGTGTAATTTTTATGTATATCCGTTTTAATTAAGGCAACCAGATCAGCGGATGTCTGACCGGAAGATTCCGGATGATCTCATCCACATCTGGTGCATGATTGAGTTTTGCCCAAAGAGAAAACCATTTTTTGTTGTTATCCGCATTGGCACTGAATAATAAGGCGGGTTGTGCCACGGGCCAGTCGTTCCAATACATCACATCCTGTTTATACGGCCATTTTGTTTTATCAGCGATATAAGGGAATAAATAGGTGACGCATTTGAGAACCGATCTTCCGTCTGCCGTCTGGTAATGCCAGAGATCATCTTCCTTTGTAGACAGGATCTGGCAAATGGTTGCAAAAGCATCCATGTTAAACAAGGAGTAGCCATAGGGCTTGGTACGTTTGAGTTCCCTCGGCAAGCTTCCATCGGGTTCGATCTGTTCCGGAATCAATTTGTTTTTAAACCTGTCTGAACAGAATTGCAAGATCTTTCTGTTTCCCGTAAACCTTGCAAAACAGGCCACCTGCATTACCCAGCAGGTTCCATGGTTATTCAGCGCATTCATCTCGGTGATACCATAAGGATGCGTGGTGAGCCAGGTGATATATTCGGAAAACCAGTTTTTGGCGGCTGTCAGGATCTCCGCATCCATTCCAGGCTCGTTTTCCAGCAGATACAATGCCTGTGCCACTTCCATTAACTGGATCGTATCGATCACACCAATCCCTCTTCCGGTAAAACGACCTTTCACTGCCTGTGCATACAATAAACTGGGATTCATCCTTGTGGCGGTATCCGCAAACCAGGCTTTGCAATGAAGCAGTATTTTTTGCAGGTATTTTGTATCATGTGTGATCCGGTATGCGGAAGCCAATGCGCCCACAATTCTGCTGAAGCGGATCATCGCATACCTGTGGGCGGTGAAATTATTGGGATTGGTCATACCATCATGGGTAACATATGGACTATCCGGGCTCACCGGATTGGGCCACCAGTAATCACCTTCAGAAAAAAAATCATGTTTCCCACCGGCGCTTCTCGGGGAACTTTCTGCTGTTACGGTAACCGGTTCCTGGTTCAATGCCCAATCGGCTTCTTCCATGACCTGCTTATGCAACACTTGCATGGCCGCCTCCTTTAGGGATGTTCCATCAATGGGTGCGTGATGCAGGTTCATACTGAACAGCAGTGGTAAAAAAAGGAGGTAACCTGTTTTTTTCATAGCCAAATATTTTGAACCACGGGAATTCAATTTCTCTGATTTATTGCGTCATAAATTTCCAGGTAACAGTCCCAATCGTATTGGGTTTGCCTGGAACAGGTGAGGAAATTTTTCCTTCCCATTGACCATTTGCATTTTTTTGCACAGTGATCTCCCTGAAACTATAGGCACCTTTTTCATATTGAAAGGTTTCACCGTCATCATCATACAAAGAGAAATGGCCGGGTTGATCTCCATAGAACCGGATTTCCAAATTTGTTTTTTCGCCTGCTCTTGGTGCATGCAACAGCGGTGGCATCATGGGTATGATGGCTCCATTCTTGACAAAGACCGGGATTTTTGACAGACCGGGACTAACCGTAATCACTTCCCCTTCTCCCACCAGTTTCCCGGTATAAAAATCAAACCATTTCCCTTTGGGCAATACTACGGTTCTTGTGTTTTGCCCGGCAAACAAGGGTGCAACCAACAGGTTTTCTCCGGCCATGTACTGGTCTTTGATTTCCCGGGAAACCGCTTCAGCATAGGGATTCTCATTCAGGTTCGGATCTTCTTTCCGGGAAATCTTTGGTTGATAAAAACCAGGCTCTAAATCCATTCCAAAAAAAGGAGGTACTCCGGTAAAATGGTATTGTGCAAAAAGGGAATACCAGTATGGCATCATACGCATCCGCAATAAAGCCAGCTCTTTTATATCATTTGCGACATCGGGGAATGACCAGGGTTTGGTGCCGCTGGCCCAGGCATTGATCATGGCCATGGGTGAAAAGATCACTGTCTGAAATCGCCTGATCCATTCCTCTGAAGTTTTGGATGCCCTTACTTCGGGTGTCCATAAAACACCTGCGGTGCCGCTGTTGATCAGAGCCGTGATAAAATCTTCGTGTTTATAATAATCGTTGTAGATCACATAGGGAAAAGAAGCCCCTCCCCCATTGGAAGCCCTTACAAGACCAAAAGTTCTTTTGTTTTGCTGATGAAAAAGCTCACTGGTGTAACGCTGTAACAAAAGACCATAGGTTTCCCGCATTTGCTCGGCGCTATGTCCGGATGGAAAGGTTGCCAGATCCGGCCATAAATAATAATCATACCCATCCACTTCATCAATCTTATAACCACTCACTCCTATGGAAAGCTGATTTTTTTCCAGCTGACCCATAAATGCTTTTCTTGCTGGAAGCATTGTAAAATCCGGCACTTCCCCCAGCCAAACCATGTGTGAAGCCGTATAGGGATGGATGGCCTGGTAGAAAGGTGCTTTCTTCGATACATAAGGGTTCATCCAAAGATTCAGACGGACACCCTTGGCCAGCATATTGCTGACAAATTTTTTGGGATCCGGATATCGTTTCGGGTCCCATTGGAAAGTGCCGGGATAGGCAGCCGATTGCCATCCAGGTTCCAGACCGATGAAGTCAAGCGGAAAACCCCTCTCTGCGAATTCAGCAGCTTCGGCTTCCACTTCTGCAGAAGTATACAAGGATTTGACCCTTTGTGTAAAACCCAGACCCCATCTGGGTGGTAAAACACCTCCACCCTGAAAGAGGTTATATCTTTTTACTGCATCCATGGGTGTCGGCCCAGAAAAAACAAATATCTCAACGCCTGCTGCGGGTACCAAAATCTCAACAGCATCGGAGTAAGGCCGGGCAGACCAGTTTTTATCCGTATTCCTGTCTTTCTCTTCCGGCGCATCCTTGCTGTCTTTCCGCACAGCCGTACCTGCATATACCGTCAGGTACCTGGCAGAATTGATAAAAACACCATATCCGTTGGAGGAAACATAGAATGGTGTGGGTGCATGCGTACGGCCGTTGTCTTTACCGCCATAATGATCTACCCGTAATTGTAATATTTTTCCGCGCTGGTGAACTGTTTGAAACTGTAAACCGAAACCAAACAGTTCTTCCTGTTTATCCAGGGGAAAACGGAGATAGCATTTTCCATCCTTTATGTTACCCCGGATCAAAGAAAATGAAAATGGGAAAGGCGAAGCACCCTGTTGCTGTAAGGCTTTGTAATTGGGTTCTGTTCCCGCTGCGGTCAGCAAATCGTATTTTTCCGGCTGACCAATACGGCCCCTCCATACCCCTTCCGCTACTTTGGTCCATTCAAATGATTGCGCCTGCACCACAAGCATCCAGCACAAACATCCCAACAGGATTCCGGTTTTTCGCATAATTTTCTTATTGACATCCGAAGAAATAGCAGCAAACTTTACAGGCTGGGAATACATCCTTCATGTAACACAACCTTGTATACATTTTTTGCCGAATGGTTATCTGGTTGTAACCCAAAAAATGAACCAAGGTTTCCCGTTTCCGGTATTTTCCTGAATGGAGAAATACTGCATCCCTGCACCTACTAAGATAACTGAGATTATTTCGCAAATGCGCGAAATCATCAGGATAGTGACCCACAAAAAACGAAAACGTTTGCGGGGAAAACAGATGATATTTAAATAAATACTTATGTAAGCATAATTATTTTTATATTTTGAATACAGGGGGGTTAATTTAGTGTACAATATGACAGCAGAGCAACAAAGGCTGAAAGTAAATGCCACCCGTAAAATTCCTTTGGAACAATGGGGGCCCTACTTATCAGAAAGACAATGGGGAACGGTAAGGGAAGATTTCAGTGAAAACGGTGATGCCTGGAATTATGTGCCTTTTCACCATGCACATGCCCGCGCCTACCGATGGGGTGAAGATGGACTGGGTGGCATATCCGATTTTTTTGGCAATCTCTGTTTTTCTGTTTCTCTCTGGAATGGAAAAGATACCATTTTAAAAGAAAGGTTATTCGGACTGGGTAACAACGAGGGCAATCATGGAGAGGATGTAAAAGAACTCTATTATTACCTGGACAACCTTCCTTCGCATTATTACATGCAGTTCCTGTATAAATATCCCATTGAAAAATTTCCTTATGAGGAACTGCGGGATAAAAACAGACACCGTTCCAAACTGGAACCTGAATATGAGATACTGGACACCGGCATATTTGATGACAACAATTATTTCGATGTGTTGATCACCTATGCCAAAGTGAACAAAAAGGATATCGGGATAAAAATAGACCTCATCAACCGCAGCACAAAAGCGGCTCCCCTGACCGTATTACCCACGCTTTGGTTTTTTAACCGTTGGCAATCCCGTGGGCAGGATAAAAAACCTGTCATCAAAGCCATCAACAAAGACTGCATGGTAAAAGCCACGCATGAAAGACTGGGTAGTTACTATTTTTATTATCCCAAAACCAGGGAAGCCTATTTTACCGAAAACGAAACCAACACGGAAAAACTATTTGGCAAAAAAAATGCTTCTATTTTTGTCAAGGACGCATTTCATGATGCAGTGATCCATAACAAAAACAGGGAAGCCCTGGTTCAGAAAAAGTCAGGAACCAAATTTGCACCGGTATTCGACTACACCATTCCGGCCGGGGGTACCAAGACCTTGTACCTGAGACTGAGTGATGTGATCATGGAAGCTCCCTTCACCAACGCCTTTACGGATATATTTGATCAGCGCAAACAGGAAGCCGATGAATTCTACCAGGAAAAACTGCCTCTCTCGATCTCGGCCGATCTGAAAAATATTCAACGACAGGCACTGGCAGGTCTGCTCTGGAGTAAACAGTATTATTATTATGATATTGAACGCTGGCTATCAGAACCCGACGGGATCGCACATGTGAGTGACCAGCGGTCAAAAGGCAGGAACAACGATTGGCTGCATTTGAAAAACCAGGACATCATTCTGATGCCCGATAAATGGGAATATCCCTGGTATGCCGCCTGGGATCTTGCATTCCAATGCGTACCCATGGCCATGATCGATCCTACTTTCGCCAAACACCAGATCACCCTGATCATGCGCGAATGGTACATGAAACCGGATGGCCAGTTGCCCGCTTATGAGTGGAATTTCAGTGACGTGAATCCTCCCGTCCATGCCTGGTCTGCCTTACAGGTTTACCAGATAGAGAAAAAGAATACCGGTAAGGGCGATATCAAATTCCTGAAACAGGTTTTTCACAAACTGATCATCAATTTCACCTGGTGGATAAACCGGAAAGACCCGAATGGCAACAACATTTTTGAAGGAGGTTTTCTGGGTCTGGATAATATCGGTGTCTTTAACCGGAGTATCCAGCTACACAGTGAAGCCAAACTGGAACAGGCCGACGGGACCAGCTGGATGGGTATGTATGCTCTGAACCTGATGGATATGGCAATTGAAATTGCCATGGAAGATGATGCCTATGAAGACAGTGCCACCAAATTCTTTGAACACTTTGTACTCATTGCAGAAGCCCTGAACCAATTGGGTATGTGGAACGAGGAAGACCAGTTTTTCTATGACAAACTGGGTCTGCCCGATAACACAACCCTGCAATTGCGGATACAGTCCATCGTAGGCCTTACCTCACTTTTTGCCGTATCGGTCATTGATAAAAAGGTATTGAACAAATTGCAGGATTTTACCAAAAGGATCAGTTGGTTTGAACAGTACCGCATCAAGAACAAAAAATACTGGCCCAATGAGGAAGTGGCGGATGAAGACATCATGCTCATTTCCCTGATACCCAAAAGCAAACTCACAGCCCTGTTAAAAAGACTGCTGAGTGAAACTGAATTTCTTTCCGAAGGCGGTATCCGCGCCTTATCCAAATACCACGAAGCCCATCCTTATACAGTCAATATAGAAGGGACCGACTATTCGATCCAGTATGACCCGGGTGATTCCACTTCTGATTTTTTTGGGGGCAACAGCAACTGGCGCGGACCTGTATGGATGCCCATCAATTACCTGATCATACAAAGCATTCAAAAGTTTGGCGAGTTTTATGATGGCACACTGAGCATAGAATATCCTACCGGATCCGGAATCTATATGGATCTGAAAGAAGTGGCCAGAGAAATCGCCAATCGTGTGATCAGTCTTTTTGAACTGAATGAAAAACAGCACCGGAAACTACATGGCAAGGAAAACTGGTTCTACAGCAAACCTGAGAACAAAGACCTGGTACTCTTCTATGAATATTTTCATGGAGATAAGGGGAATGGTCTCGGTGCCAGTCACCAAAGCGGTTGGACCAGCCTGATCGCACAATTGATTGAAGATTATGCCAGTGAAACCTGAGAGGCCGGTATTATCTTTTTGCTATTATTTTCAGGAAACAGGACAGTAAACCAAGGCGAAACAGATAGGATTCCCTGTTTCGAAAAGTCGGCAGCTTATAATGACCGTATTTTCCTAAATTAGAGTCCATGGCAGATCAGCATCTCAGGAAATCTTTAACACCCGCTCTTTTATGGGGACTGGGTGTGGGTTATGTGATCTCAGGTATGTATTTCGGCTGGAACCTGGGATTGGAAAAAGGGGGTACACTCGGCATGGGTTTGGCCACGATGGTGGTGATTATTATGTATGCCTGCTTCAGTTTTTCCTACACGGAACTTGCCTGCGCCATTCCGAAGGCGGGCGGTGTTTACGATTATGCAGAGAAAGCTTTCAGAAAAGACATCGGGTTTATTGCTGGCCTGGCACAAATCATTGAATTTGTTTTTGCCCCGCCTGCGATAGCCATCGCCATTGGTGCTTATTTTCATCTTGCCTTTCCACAGGTTTCCATTGAAGCAGCCGCATTGATCGTGTATGTGATGTTTACTGCATTGAATATCTATGGTATCAAGGCCGCTGCCAGTTTTGAACTGGCAGTTACCCTATTAGCGGTTGGCGAACTGATTCTTTTTTGTTCGCTGACCCTTCCGCATTTTTCATTAGCGCATTTTACAGCCAACCCCTTACCCAGGGGAATGGGGGGTGCATTTGCCGCGCTCCCATTTGCCATCTGGTTTTTTCTGGGTATTGAAGGTGTTGCCAATGTTGCAGAAGAAACCCTTCATCCGCAAAAAGACATTCTCAAAGGATTCGGCTGGGCTTTTATTACCCTGGTAATCCTCTGCTTACTGGTATTCACGGCTTCTGTGGGCATCAACGGATGGGAAAGTATTGTCTATGCCAAAGATGGCAGCAGTTCTGATTCACCTTTACCCCTCGCATTGGGTCATCTTTTTGCATCGGACCATCTGTTTTATCGCCTGTTAATCGGGATCGGTTTATTCGGTCTGATTGCTTCCTTTCACGGATTGCTTCTGGCAAGCGGAAGGGCTACTTTTGAATTTGGCAAGATCGGCAATGCACCTGCTTTTTTAGGAAAAGTGCATCCCCGTTTTCAAACACCGGCCAATGCGCTTCTATTCAATTCCATTTTGGGAGTCATCATCCTGTTTACCGGAAAAACGGCTGAGATCATTATCATATCTGTCTTTGGTGCAGTCACTTTGTATATCATTTCCATGTTATCCGTGATCAGGCTACGCAAAAGTTCACCTGAGATGGAACGGCCTTTCCGGGTTCCGGGCTATCCCCTAACACCGATTATTGCGTTAGTACTGGCAATAATGTGTATGATCGCACTCTGCTATTACAATGCTGTGCTGGCCCTTGCCTACCTGGGCATCCTCCTTTTCTTTTTCCTGATTTTTAAATGGTTAAAAAAATGAATCCCGAAGAAATCATCAACTATGTAAAGCAACATCCATCCGGAATGGTGAAACTGGGTGTAACCGATATAGATGGCGTCATCAGGGGGAAATATATCTCAACTGAGAAATTCCTTTCGGTTATCAAGGGAGAGCTGGGTTTTTGCGATGTGGTCTTTGGCTGGGATATGACAGATCAGGCATATGACAATACCCGTTATACCGGCTGGCATAGCGGATACCCGGATGCAAAAGTAAAACTGGTGATGAGCAGTTTTCGAAAAATTCCCTGGGAAAAGGATCTGCCTTTTTTTCTGGGTGAATTTGTAACGGCAGATGAAAACCCATTGGAGATCTGCCCCCGCCAGTTATTGAAAAAAATTACGGAACAGGCTTCGGCCTCTGGTTATACTGCCAAATTTTCCCAGGAATTTGAATGGTTCAATTTTGCTGAAACTCCACAGACCTTTGCAGAAAAAGAAGGCAGACACCTTACACCGCTCACACCCGGTATGTTTGGCTATTCGCTGTTAAGAAGCAGTGAGAAAAATGATTTTTTCAAAGACCTGTTTATGCAGCTGACGGCCTTTCAAATTCCACTGGAAGGATTACATACCGAAACAGGACCTGGTGTCTATGAAGCCGCATTAACCTATGACAACATTCTCGAAGCAGCCGATAAAGCCTGTTTATTCAAAACTTCTGTCAAAGAGATCGCCTACAGACATGGTATACTGGCCAGTTTTATGGCCAAGATCAATGAACAGTTACCGGGTTGTTCGGGGCATGTACACCAATCGCTCTGGAAAGAGAATACCAATTTGTTTTTTGATGCTGCACAACCCCATCAAATGAGTATCCTGATGCAACAATACCTGGCCGGTCAATTGTATTGTCTGCCACACTTATTACCCATGGTTGCACCCACCATCAATTCCTACAAACGATTGGTGGAAGGCGCATGGGCTCCTACCACGCTTACCTGGGGTATCGATAACCGAACCGTTGCCCTGCGTGCCTTACCCGGCAGCTCCAAATCCTGCCGGCTCGAAACAAGGGTGGTGGGTAGTGATACCAATCCCTATCTGGCACTGGCCGCCTGCCTGGCTTCCGGTTTGTATGGTATCCGCCATCAATTGCCCCTGCAGCCTGCCACTACGGGCAATGGTTACCAGGATGGTTCCCATGGACGTTTACCCAAAAGCCTGGAAGCAGCCAATGAAGCGATGAAACAATCTTCCCTGGCAAAAGAATTATTCGGAGAAAAATTTGTTACCCATTTTACACAAACCCGCGACTGGGAGATCCGACAGTTTGCCAAAGTGGTTACCGACTGGGAAACCAAAAGATATTTCGAGATCATTTAATTTAG
>JAGWTX010000578.1 GCA_028875955.1 Bacteroidota bacterium
TACTCCGTTTGTGTTTTTTAAAACATCGCTCATTTGCTGCACCTGCTGTTTTTCAAGTAGGTTATGGTCAATGACGACCAAGCTTTGCGGCAGATCCCGGCTCTGAATACCGGATTTGCCAATCGTGATATGCCGCTCGTTTTGTGTTCTCACGGCATATACCGCAACATCCTGAAGAGCGCTGAATTTGACAGGAATCCGGAAATCACAAATGCGGTTTTCCTGATTGCGTAAACTAATTTTCCTTTCCATCCTTTCCATTGACCCGGAAAGTACGAGTAAGGTATAGTTACCCGCTGCCAATCCGGTAAACTGGTAACGGCCGCTGGAATCTGAAAGACAGGTGGCGGATGGATCGTTCAATTGCAGGATCATTCCGGCAACGGGTTTATCATCACTGGTTTGTATCATACCCCGAATGGATCCTGACTGGGCATGGAGGATAGAAAGCTGTACAAAAAAGAAGCAGCAAGTGATTATTCTTTTCATAGTATCTCAATTAATATTTGTTTTTTTATTTACGGGCAAAAAAAGCAAAGGGTGTTGGTTATCCTTTACGCAAACAGGAAACCCGGTTTCGCAATCAGGAAATTCTGATCGGGACCAGATTTTCCTGACAACCCTTGAATCAGTAAAGGATTTTCTGCCTGTATGCAAAAGGATTGACATAGCAGCATCCACCAATCCTGCCTATCTTTGTATTTGTTACAAACCCGAGCTATCGTTACGCCTTGGCGTGAAGGAAAGTCCGGACAGCGCAGAGCAACCCACCGGTTAATGGCCGGCATCCCGCCTTTGGCGGGGGAGAGAAAGTGCCACAGAAAATAACTACTCAGGATGCAAGTCCTGAGAAAAGGTGAAAATGTGAGGTAAAAGCTCACGATACCGTTTGGTAACATCCGGTATGGGTAAACCTTGGGTGCTGTAATGCCACGTATAGGATTCTTTGAGGGCGGCTCGTCCGATCCCGCATTTGCGGAGGAATCCAGGGTAGGCAGCTAGATCGCAGCAGTAATGCTGCGGCCAGATAAATGATAGTTTAGAAACAGAATCCGGCTTATGAGGTTTGTAACTTTTTTTAGTCTTTGGTCTTTGGTCTTTGGACTTTGGCGCATTGGGCGGTTGGCGCATTTGCGCATGGGCAAAACCACAGAATAAAGACAAATTTTAGTTGTTGACGTATTTAAAAAACCAATAAACCTTTAACCGCTAACAACCCCAAACACCCAACCCCAAACCCCAAACTTTTCCATTACATTTGCAGCTATGACACAGGAACAAATTAAGAGTATGAGGGACCGCGTTTTAGTCCTGAGGAGGTTTCTTTGACGTCGAGAACCGAACATATAAAGTAGAAACAGACAGACAACTCTCTCTCTCGCCTGGCTTTTGGGATGACAATACCCGGGCCACGGCCATCATGAAGGAAATCAAGGTAAATGAGTACTGGTTAAAACTGTACAAGCAACTGGATACGGCTGTGGAGGATTTTGCCGTATTGTTTGATTTCTGGAAAGCCGGTGATGCTTCTGAAGAGGAAGTAAAAGCGGCCTATGATCTGGCCATTCAACATATCGAAGACGCAGAATTTAAAAGCACGCTCAACAAACCCGAAGACGAATTACCTGCCGTATTGCAGATCAATCCGGGGGCTGGTGGAACCGAGAGCCAGGATTGGGCTGAAATGCTGTTGCGCATGTATCGCATGTATGGGGAAAAGCAGGGTTGGAAGGTAACCGAAATAGATTACCAGGAAGGGGATGGCGCAGGCATCAAATCGGCCACACTGCAGTTTGATGGCGATTTTGCCTATGGTTTTCTGAAAGCAGAAAGCGGTGTACACCGCCTGGTGCGGATTTCTCCCTTTGACAGCAATGCCAGAAGACATACTTCTTTTGCCTCCGTGTATGTGTATCCCCTGATTGATGATAGTATTGAGATCAATGTGAACCCCAGTGACCTTGAATGGGCTTTCTACAGAAGCGGTGGCAGCGGGGGACAGAACGTGAATAAGGTAGAGACAGCCGTAAGATTGAAACACCTGCCCAGTGGTTTTATTGTGGAATGTCAGCAGGCCAGGACCCAGGGCGAAAACCGGGAACTCGCACTCAAAATGCTGAAAAGCCGTTTGTATGAGGAAGAACTCCGCAAACGCCAGGAAGCACTCAATGCTTCCAATGCCAACAAAAAGAAGATCGA
>JAGWTX010000579.1 GCA_028875955.1 Bacteroidota bacterium
GAAAGGATCAACAGTAAAAACATTCCCGGCATAATAGCTGAACCGGTTCGGATTGACAAAGTTTTGCAGGGCGAATCAAGCGGATATGCTGTTATCCTCGACAGGATCAGCCAGGACATTCCCTTTTACCGTGCTTTCCTGAAAAATGCGGCTTTGTGTGGTACCGCTGTTATCAACAATCCCTTCTGGTGGAGCGCTGATGAAAAATTTTTCAATAATTGCCTGGCCACCAAGATTGAAGTGCCGGTTCCCAAAACCGTGATACTCCCTTCCCGGGATCTGCCGCCGGATACTTCCGACCAATCCTTCAGCAACCTGGCCTATCCCCTGGACTGGGAAAGCATTTTTCAGTATGTTGGATTCCCTGCTTACATGAAACCTTTTGCAGGCGGTGGTTGGAAAAACGTATACAAGCTCACCGACATGGATGATTTCTTTGAGAAACATGCGGAAACCAATCAACTGGTGATGCTGTTACAGGAAGAAATCATTTTTGAAGAATATTACCGTTGCTATTGCATTGGCGGGAAACATGTGCGCATCATGTCCTATGAGCCGCGTAATCCGCATCACCTCAGGTATGTGGCAGACTTCAAACCCTCTGCAGAGAAACTGGCACAGATGGAAGAAATCGTTCTTCGCATCAATAGGTACCTGGGATATGATTTCAATACGGTAGAACTGGCATTGCGTGACGGAGTGCCTTATGCGATTGACTTCTGTAACCCTGCCCCTGATGCAGATCTGAAAAGTGTGGGACAGGAGAATTTTGACTGGGTAGTGGAGACCGCTGCCAATTTTGCCATCGAAAAAGCACAATCACAGGAAGACGGAAAAGATAACCTGACCTGGGGAGAATATATCAAAAGGGGAAGTACTGGACAACCCCTGTATTAAGTGGATCTGAAAACCAGTAAGGTTAATCCAGCGAATCTCAATAACGATCATTAGGGAAAAGGGCATATGTATGGCAAATCTGAATTATCAACATTTCACGTTAGGCGTAGAGGAAGAATACATGGTATTGGATCCTCAGACCAGGGAACTAAAAAGCCATGAACAAAAAATTGTTCAGGAAGGTCAGAAATTCCTAAAAGACAAGGTAAAGGCGGAAATGCACCAGGCGGTGGTGGAAGTGGGCACCGATATCTGTGCCAATATAGAAGAGGCATTCAAGGATGTGGCTTCCCTTCGGGGAAATATTGCGCAGATCGCAGGGGATCTTGGATTATGGATTGGCGCATCGGGCACCCACCCCTTCAGTCATTGGGAAACCCAGTTGATCACGGATCATATCAGGTACAATGAAATCGTCAATGAATTACAGGAAGCCGCCAGAAGCAACCTTATTTTCGGCCTGCATGTGCATGTGGGTATGGAAGACCGGAAAATGGCCATCCATATCGCCAATACGGCCCGGTATTTTCTTCCGCATGTGTATGCCCTTAGCACCAATTCACCTTTCTGGGAAGGAAGGGATACGGGGTATAAATCCTTCCGGACAAAAGTGTTTGATAAATTCCCCCGGACAGGCATCCCAGATTTCTTTGACAACATTGAAGCCTATGAGAGCTATGTGAACCTGTTGATAAAGACCAATTGTATCGACAATGCAAAAAAGATCTGGTGGGATTTGCGGGTACATCCCTTTTTCAATACGGTTGAATTCCGCATCTGTGATGTACCGATGACGATCAATGAAACCATTACCATTGCCGCATTGTTCCAGGCCATCTGCGCCAAATTATATAAGCTGCGGGGGCAAAACCTGAATTTCATGATCTACCGTCGACCCTTGATCAATGAAAACAAATGGCGGGCCAGCCGCTATGGCATCGATGGCACCCTGATCGATTTTGGAAAGGAAACCGAAGTGAACACCCGGGCCCTGATTCTGGAATTACTGGATTTTGTGGATGATGTATTGGATGATCTGGGCAGCAGGGATGTGATCAATTATGTGACCAGGATCTTTGAAACCGGTACGGGAGCCGATAGACAACTGGCTGTTTTCCGGGAAACCGGAAGCCTGGTCAATGTAGTGGATTACATCCATGATCAATTCCTAAAAGTATAATAATCAATGCTTTATAATAAAATCCCGTAACTGATCCTTACGGGATTTTTTATTTTTAAATATGTTAAATAATTTAAAAATGAAGGCAACGAATTAACTTGCAAGGGTATCTTATCTTGTAA